>DASWUW010001328.1:0-3418 GCA_036406335.1 Trebonia sp. | reverse complement strand
CCGGACCTTCGCCGAGTTGTGCCGATACAGCTCCGGGACGAACTTCGTGGTGGAGCGGCAGCCGTGCAGGCCAAGCGTGCGCATGACGCCGGTTACGGAATGCTCCAGCGTTATGACTTCGCCCGGCTCAGTGGCCCGCCTCAGCAGGTAATTGATGCCGCCTCTAGGGTGGAAGTTGGTCCCGGGCAGCAGCAGTTGCAGTGCCACGACGAGTTCGAAGTCCATGGTGGTGAAGCTCGGGCTAGACGATCCGGTCACGCAGCCGTCGCCAAGCAGCAGCCCGAGCGCGTACGGATTCATCGGGACCCGCTGTTCCGGGAAGCACACTGGCGCGCTGTGCAGCGGCAGCTCGTACCGGTGGTAATGAGCGGCGCGCAGGTTCCCGATCATGTCGCGGGTCGTTAGCACCCGGAGCGGCTTGTTCCGGCGCCGGTCGTCGCGGGTGGCTACTGCCCACAGATGGTCCCCGGAGGCAAGCGTGGAGGCGCCGTCCTGCGTGGTGACCCGGTAGATGTCCTTCTCGCCCTGGGGGTAGACACCCAGCACCGGAGTCGGCTCGCCGTTGGACCCGATGACCAGGTCACCGACCTGGAGTTCGCCGATCGGCCGGAAGCCGTCCGGGGTCAGCACCGGAGTGGCAACTGGTTGCGAACGGCCCCGCATGTATGCCAGCGGAGCGATCTCTATGGTGCCCGCGGCCATCAGCTTGGGGATGGACTCCGGGTCGACCATGTCGTGCAGCGCGTCGTAGAGGGGGCGCAGGTAGGGGTCGATCTTGTCGTAGAGCGTGCCGGGGAGGAAGCCGAGCCGCTCGCCCGCCTCGACCGCGGGGCGGGTCAGGATGATCCGGCTGACCTCTTTGGCCTGCAGCGCCTTGACCGCCTTGGCCATCGCGAGGTAGGTCTTGCCGGTGCCGGCCGGGCCGATCGCGAACACGATGGTGTGGTTGTCGATGGAGTCGGCGTAGTGCTTCTGGTTCACCGTCTTGGCGCGGATGGTGCGGCCGCGGGCCGAGAGGATGCCCTGGGTCAGCACGTCCGCCGGGCGCAGGCCGGGCTCACCCTGCTCGCCGCGGAGCATGGCCAGCGTGCGCTCGACCGCATCCGGGCTGAGTTCCGCGCCTTTGCGCTGCAATTCCAGCATCTCGCGGAACAGCCGGCTGGCCATCTCGGTTTCGGCGGGCGGGCCGGACATGGTGATCTCGTTGCCGCGAACATGGATATCCGCGGACAACTCTCGTTCTACGACATGCAGCAGCTCGTCCCCGGTTCCGAGCAGGCCGACCATGGAATGGCCATCGGGAATAACGATTCGGATCGTGGAACCGGGGCTGTCACTGCGGGTATCAGTCAATTCGCTGCTCTCAAAGGCCCGGGGAGCGCCCCGCGGGCAGTGTGTAGACGAACCTTCTCGCTCATCCTGCCCGTGGCCGCGACTGTCTCACGGGCGGGCGTTACCAGGATAAGAGGGTTCGCAGGCCGGTCACGGCCGCTTCGCGGTGCCACAGTCCGAACGCCGGTTAGCCGGGGGGCCAGGTGAGCGAACGGCCGCCGAGCAGGTGCGCGTGCACGTGGCCCACGGTCTGCCCGCCGTCCCGGCCGGTGTTGAAGACGATCCGGTAGCCGCTGGCCTCGATGCCTTCGGCCTCGGCGACCTGGCGGCTCACGGCGATGACCTCGTCCAGCCGCCCGTCGCCGGCCGCAGCCAGCGCGGCCACGTCGGGGAAGTGGTCCCGCGGGACCACCAGGACGTGCGTGGGCGCCTGGGGGTTGAGGTCGCGGAAGGCGACGGCCCGCTTCCCGTCCACCACGATCGTGGCCGGGACCTGGCCGGCGGCGATCCCGCAGAACAAGCAGTCTGGCACAGCACAATCTTAGTGGGCGCTGGTCGCGCACGACGCCAGACCGCCCAGGAGCGGCTCGCCTCGCTTCCCGGGGCAGGACGGACTGGCGGGCACCGGGTGCCCGCCAGGACGCGAAGCCGGTCGAAACGCTTATCGATAATGATCGATAAGCGTATCCATAGAATTAACCGAGATTTGTCGTGTCGTTACCTATTTACCAGCCGGTAACTACTAATGCTACTTGAGCGGCAGATTTGCCCGCGTAAGTGGTCCCGATTGCGAGGTCCTAGGGTTAGTCTGTTATTTCCCGCAATCCTCCGGACGGTTACTGGGGTGGAGTCACCGAATGTGGAGTGGGCCGAACAAGGCTGTAACGCAATGTGACGACCAGTCACACTGCATCGGCAAGAATCGATACGGACATTGGCGGTAGGCCTGGGCACACCGTCGGGGACAGTCACGCCGTGGACGCGATCATGAAGCATCGCGACACGTCGTTCAATCCTGTCTTCCCCGCGGTGGCCTTCCTCGGAGCGCCCGTCGGCGATGCCTCCGCTGACGCCGTCGCTAACGTGACGGCGGGCAGCACGGGCGCCATGGACGCCGCCATGACCATGAACGGCACCGCGTTCGCGGCCAGCGCCGACATCGGGATCGCGGATGCCGGTATCGGGATCGCGAACGCCGGTATCGGCGTCGCTGATCCGGACGTCGGTATCGATGTGACCCCAGATGCCGACAACGACACCGGAAACCCTGGTGGCTACGGTGAACCTAACGGGACGGCCGCGCGTCCCACGGACGTGACGGAAGTACTCACGGTGGCTGCGCTGCTGCCCGCGGCCGCGCTCGCTCCCGAGGCGAGCGTGCTTCAGGCGCGCCCGGTCACCGCCTGGGATGCTTCTGATGTCGTGACCGAGATCTACCTGGGTCACTACAACTCGCTCGTCCGGCTGGCCCTGCTGCTGGTACGCGACCTGCAGACGGCCGAGGAGGTAGTGCAGGACGCGTTCGAGGCGATGCACCTGGCCTGGCGCCGGCTGCGCGACTCGGAGAAGGCGCTGGCTTACCTCCGGCAGACGGTGGTCAACAAGTCCCGGTCCGTGCTGCGGCACCGCAAGGTAGTTGACCTGCACCAGCCGAAGGCCGCCCCGGACGAGCCGAGCGCTGAGCACGCCGCACTGGCGCTCCTCGACCGCTCGGCGGTAATCTCAGCCCTGAGCAGGCTTCCCGTGCGACAGCGGGAAGCCATCGTCTTGCGTTACTATGCGGACCTCTCCGAGGCCGACATCGCCCAGGCGATGGGCATCAGCCGGGGCGCGGTGAAGAGTCACACCGCGCGGGCGATGGCGGCGCTCAAATCTACCCTTGACCAGGGAACACTGTGACCTGGCAGACAGACCGGTGAATGCATGACCGAACCCGATGACCGCCTGGAAGAGGCGCTGCGGAGGGCTCTGTCGGCGACTGCCAACAGGGCCGAGCCCGATCCTGACGGGCTCGGCAAGATCCAGGCCCGGATAAGCCGCAGGCCGCCGCGTCCCCGGCTGGTCGCTGTCCTTCTCGGCGGCACGG
>DASWUW010001327.1:0-1812 GCA_036406335.1 Trebonia sp. | reverse complement strand
TGCGGGCAGGACAGGATGGGCCGCATCCTAACGGTTCGCGGCCGCCGGGCCCGCTTCTGTCACCTGCAGTTCCTAGATGTCACCAAGAGTAATTGACCTGCTAATATCCGTCGCTTGATGTCAGATTTGTGGGTTTTTTGTGGATCAGGTGAAGGAATCGCAGACAAGGGGCGGCCGCGGCGGTACCGCGGGGTGAATTCAGCCGGCGAAACGCCGTTCAGCGGGCACCCGAGGTCGGCGCGCGGCTCTGGTTCCATTAACATCGCAGCGTGGGAGACCGGATTGTTACCTGGCCAAACGTGCTGAGCGCTGCCCGGCTGGCGGGGGTTCCCGTTTTCCTCTGGCTGGTCATCGGGCCGCGTACCGCGACGGCCGACATCATCGCCGCCGCCCTGCTCGGCTTTGCCGGGGCCAGCGACTGGCTGGACGGAAAACTGGCCCGGATGCTGGACCAGGCGAGCAGGCTCGGCCAGCTGCTCGACCCGCTCGCGGACCGGATGTACATCGCGGCCACCATCGTCGCGCTCGCCGTGCGCGGCATCATCCCGTGGTGGCTGTTCGGCTTGATTCTGGCCCGGGAGGCCATCGTCACGCTGGCGCTGTTCGGCGTGCTGCGGCGCCGCACCGACTACCAGGCGCTCGAGGTCAGCTTTGTCGGCAAGGCGGCCACGCTGTGCCTGATGTACGCCTTCCCGCTGCTGTTCCTCGGCGACCACGGCGGAACCGCGTCTGAGGTGGTGCGCATCTTCGGCTGGGCCTTCGCCGTCTGGGGCGTCGCCCTCTACTGGTGGGCGGCGCTGCTCTACCTCGTCCAGATCAGAGACCTGGTGAAAGAGATGCAACCGTCGTGAAGGCCGTCGTGATGGCAGGCGGCGAGGGCACCCGGCTCCGTCCCATGACCGCCAACCAGCCCAAGCCGCTGCTGCCAGTGGTGAACCGGCCGATCATGGAGCACGTCCTGCGGCTGCTGAAGCGGCACGGCCTCGAGGAGACCGTGGTCACCGTGCAGTTCCTGGCGGCGCTGGTGCGGAACTACTTCGGCGACGGCGACGATGTCGGCATGTCGCTGCGCTATGCCACCGAGGAGACGCCGCTGGGCACCGCGGGCTCGGTGAAGAACGCGGAGGACGAGCTCAAGGACGACACGTTCCTGGTGATCTCGGGTGACGCGCTGACCGACATGGACCTGACCGAGATGGCCCGGTTCCACCGGGAGAACGGCGCCCTGGTCACCGTCGGCCTCACCCGGGTACCTGACCCGCTGGAGTTCGGCATCGTCATCGCCGACGACGACGGGCGCATCCAGCGGTTCCTGGAGAAGCCGACCTGGGGGCAGGTGTTCTCCGACACGGTGAACACCGGCGTCTACATCATGGAGCCGGAAGTCCTGGCCGAGGTGTCGGCCAAGGAATCGGTCGACTGGTCGCACGACGTGTTTCCCAAGCTGCTGCAGCGGGGCGCCCCGATCTACGGGTACGTGTCCGACCGTTACTGGGAGGACGTCGGCACGCTCGAGTCCTACCTCAAGGCCCAGGCTGACGTGCTCAACGGCAAGGTCGAGGTCGACATCGCCGGCTTCGAGCTGTCCCCGGGGGTCTGGGTGGCCGAGGGCGCCGAGGTCGACCCGGACGCGCTGCTCACCGGGCCGGTCGCGATCGGCGAGTACGCCAAGATCGAGGCGGGCGCCCATGTGCGCGAGTACAGCGTGATCGGCGCCAACGTGGTGGTCAAGGAGGGCGCCTTCATCCACCGCGCGGTGGTGCACAACCGGGTGTTCGTCGGCCCGGGCACCACCCTGCGCGGCTGCGTGGT
>DASWUW010001326.1:0-6200 GCA_036406335.1 Trebonia sp. | reverse complement strand
CCGCCGGCAGGAAACTATCCGCGGTACCGGCAGGAAACCATCCGCAGTAATGGCACCGGCGCGGGAGGCGTGCGGTTCGGATGGCTGAGCTGCGGTGATCAGGCAACCGGCGCGGGTGGGTGGGGCACTTGGCACGGTGGGGCGGGGCACCTCGGTCACGGTAAGGCGGGGGCACCTAGGCACGGCGGAGCGGGGGCGGAGGTGCCGGCCGCGCGCGTCTGGGCTCGGCTGCTGAGCCGCGACTGCGCGCGGGGACATCTTCCGCCTCCCGCGACCCGTGTTGAAGGGTGGTTTTTCCCGTTACCGGAAAGGGGTTCTTCCCGTTACTTGAGGGCGGAAGAGAAGGCGCTCTCGTCTTCGAACGGGCCGACTACGGCCAGGACCTTGGGCCGGGTGAGCACCTCGGACGCGACCGCCCGGATGTCGTCGTGGGTGACCGCGTCGATCGCCGCGAGGACGTCATCTACCGGCTCGAGGCCCGGGTAGACCAGCTCGGACTTGCCGAGACGGGTCATCCGGGAGGACGGGTCCTCCAGGCTGAGCACGATGCCCCCGCGAACCTGGCCCTTGCCGCGGTCGAGTTCCGCGTCGGTCAGCCCCGACTCGATGACCTTGGCCACCTCGGCGGAGCAGATCGACAGCACCTCGTCGGCCTTGGCCGGCAGGCAGCCGACGTAGACGCCCCACAGGCCGGTGTCGGCGTGCTGGGAGGCGAAGCTGTAGACCGAGTAGGCCAGGCCCCGCTTCTCGCGCACCTCCTGGAACAGCCGGGAGGACATGCCGCCGCCGAGGGCCGCGTTGAGCACTCCGAGCGCGAACCGGCGGTCGTCGGTACGGGACAGCGCCTCGCAGCCGAGCACCAGGTTGGCCTGCTCGATCGGCCGGGTGGCCAGCGTCACGCCGGATCCCGCCGCCGGGCCGTAACCGTCCCAGAGGCCGCCGGCGTCGCGCAGCCGGGGCGGTGCGGGCTGGGCACCGCCGAAGTCGGCCAGCGTCGGCCCGAACGCGGCCTGCACGGCCGCGACCAACAGGTCGTGGTCCAGGTTCCCGGCCGCGGACACCACGAGGTGCGGCGGGGTGTACCGGGCCCGGTAGTGCTCGAAGATCTGCTCCCGGGTGATGGCGTTGATCGAGTCCACGGTGCCGAGGACCGGCCGGCCGAGCGGCGTGTCGCCGAACAGCCGGGTGGTAAACGCCTCGTGCACCACGTCGCCCGGGTCGTCCTCGTTCATCGCGATCTCTTCGAGCACCACGTCGCGCTCGGAGTCCACGTCCTTCGGATCGATGAGCGAGGACGCCACCATGTCCGACAGCACATCGATCGCCAGCGGCAGGTCCGCGTCGAGCACCCGGGCGTAGTAGCACGTGTACTCCTTGGCGGTGAACGCGTTCAGCTCTCCGCCGACCGCGTCCATCTCCGCCGAGATCTCCAGTGCGGTGCGCTTGCGCGTCCCCTTGAACAGCAGGTGCTCGAGGTAGTGGGTCGCGCCCGCGTGAGCCGGGTCCTCATCCCGCGATCCGACGCCCACCCAGATGCCGAGGGCGACCGACCGGACCGCGGGAAGGAACTCGGTGACCACGCGCAGGCCGCCCGGAAGGACGGTCCTGCGCACGGTCGACTCGGCCGATTCAGTCACTCGCGGTTTCCGCCGCGAGAACGCTGGCGGGTCCGGCCAGCGCCGCCGCCGTTGCCGTTGCCGTTGCCGCCGGAGTCGCGGTCACGACGCGGGCGGTCGTCACGCGGACGGTCGTCGCCGCCGGCGCCTTCGCCGCCGCTCAGGTCCTCGCCCGCCGCTTCGCGCTCGATTACCTCGACGGGGACGAGGGACAGCTTGCCCCGGTCGTCGATCTCGCGGATCTCCACCTGGATCTTGTCGCCGATGTGGATCACCTCGTCGACGTTCTCGATCCGCCGTCCGCCGTGCAGCTTGCGGATCTGCGTGACGTGCAGCAGGCCGTCCTTGCCGGGCAGCAGGGAGACGAAGGCGCCGAAGGTAGTGGTCTTGACCACCGTTCCCATGAACCGCTCGCCCACCTCGGGCATGTGCGGGTTGGCGATCGCGTTGATCGCGTCCCGGGCGGCGTCGGCGGACGGGCCGTCGGTCGCGCCGACGTAGATCGTGCCGTCGTCCTCGATGGTGATCTCGGCGCCGGTCTCGTCCTGGATCGAGTTGATCATCTTGCCCTTCGGGCCGATGACCTCGCCGATCTTGTCTACCGGGACCTTCAGGGTGATAATCCGCGGTGCGTACGGCGACATCTCGCCCGGCGCCGCGATCGCGTCGCGCATCACGCCGAGGATGGTCATCCGGGCTCCGCGGGCCTGCTTCAGCGCGCCGGCCAGCACCGAGGCGGGGATGCCGTCGAGCTTGGTGTCGAGCTGGAGGGCGGTGATGACCTGCTCGGTGCCCGCCACCTTGAAGTCCATGTCGCCGAAGGCGTCCTCGGCCCCGAGGATGTCGGTCAGCGTGGAGTACTGGCCGCCCTCGTAGATGAGGCCCATCGCGATGCCGGAGACCATGCCCTTGAGCGGCACGCCCGCGTTGAGCAGAGCCAGCGTAGAGGCGCAGACCGAGCCCATCGAGGTCGACCCGTTGGAGCTGATCGCCTCGGACACCTGGCGGATCGCGTAGGGGAACTCCTCGCGAGTCGGCAGCACCGGGAGGAGCGCCCGCTCGGCGAGCGCGCCGTGCCCGATCTCGCGCCGCTTGGGCGAGCCCACCCGGCCGGTCTCACCGGTCGAGTACGGGGGGAAGTTGTAGTTGTGCATGTAGCGCTTGGTGCGCTCGGGGTTGAGCGTGTCGATCATCTGCTCCATGCGGAGCATGTTCAGCGTGGTGACCCCCAGGATCTGGGTCTCGCCCCGCTCGAACAGCGCCGAACCGTGCACCCGGGGCAGCACGCCGACTTCGGACGAGAGCGGCCGGATGTCGGTGAGGCCGCGTCCGTCGATGCGCAGCCCGTCGTTGACCACCCGCTGGCGGACCAGCTTCTTGGTCAGCGACCGGAAGGCCGCGTTGATCTCCTTCTCGCGCCCCTCGAACTTCTCCGCGAGCCGCTCGTGCGCGAGGACCTTGACCCGGTCCTCCTCCGCACCCCGCTCTTGCTTGCCCGCGATGGTCAGCGCCTTGGCCAGCTCGTCGGACACCGCGGCGGTGACCGCCTCGAGGACGTCCTCGCCGTAGTCGACGAAGATCGGGAACTGCGACGTGGTCGCCGGGGCGAGGCCGGCCTCGACCGCCGCGGCGGCGAGAATCCGCTGCGCCTCGCACAGCGCCGCGATGAACGGCTTGGCCGCCTCGAGGCCCTCGGCCACGGTCTCCTCGTCGGGAGCGACCGCGCCGGTGTTCTCGGCGTCGGCGAGCAGCCTGAGCGTTTGCGGGGTGGACTCGGCCTCGACCATCATGATCGCGACGTCGCCGTCGTCGAGTACCCGGCCGGCCACCACCATGTCGAAGGTCGCCTGCTCGAGCTGCGGGTGGGTCGGGAACGCGACCCACTGGTCCTTGATCAGCGCGACCCGGACGCCGCCGATCGGGCCGGAGAACGGCAGGCCCGAGAGCTGGGTGGACATGGACGCGGCGTTGATCGCCACCACGTCGTACAGGTGCTCGGGATTCAGCGAGAGGACCGTCTCGACAATCTGGATCTCGTTGCGCAGGCCCTTGACGAAGGACGGGCGCAGCGGGCGGTCGATCAGGCGGCAGGTGAGGATCGCGTCCTCGGACGGCCGCCCCTCACGACGGAAGAACGAACCGGGGATACGCCCGGCGGCGTACATGCGCTCCTCGACGTCCACGGTCAGCGGGAAGAAGTCGAGCCCCTCCCGGGGGTGCTTGCCGGCCGAGGTCGCCGACAGGACGACGGTCTCGTCGTCCAGGACGACGAGGGCGGAACCAGCCGCCTGACGGGCAAGACGGCCCGTTTCGAACCGGATTTTGCGCACGCCGAATTCACCGTTATCGATAACGGCTTCAGCACTTTTCACACCCTTCACGGGTGAGACCTCCTTGCGGTAGATCCCGCACCCACCCGCCGCCGTGCCATGGTCAGCTCTGGCTACCCGCTTGCATACCAGCGGGCACACCGGCCGGTCTTCGATTGAAGTCCTCGGGGGCTGAGCTGCGGGTACCGCAGCTGCCTGTTACCCGGGGGCCACTACCGAGGACCGGCCCACGCACTCGGGCCGGGGGCTACGGGATGTGATTTGTTGCGTCTATTGTGTTATCGCCTTGACCTGGACAGCAGTAGCGTCCCAGGATGAGCGGATCTAGCGAGCGGCCTAGCGGCGCAGGCCGAGGCGCTCGATAAGCGTGCGGTACCGGGTGATATCGGTGTTCCGCAGGTAACCGAGCAGGCGACGGCGGCGGCCGACCAGCAGCAGCAGTCCGCGGCGGCTGTGGTGATCGTGCTGGTGCACCTTCAGGTGCTCGTTCAGGTCATTAATCCTGCGGGTCATCAGCGCGATCTGGACTTCCGGCGAACCGGTGTCACCCTCATTGATCGCGTAGTCCGCGAAGATCCCCTTCTTGACTTCGGCGTCGAGCGGCACGTGGCTCCTTAAAATGAAAGAGTTCGAATCCCCGTAGGGCGGACGGCCGCGATGAGGGTGCAGCCAGTCCCGACCGGTGCTTGACCGGTAGCGTTTCACATTATCACGGGCCGACGGGGACTCTGGCCCGCGGCAAAGAAGAGGGCGCAGCATACGCTACGGGGGGCAGATGTCCCGCGCCTGGTCGACGTCCACGTGCATCTGCTCGACCAGGGCGTCGACGGAGTCGAAGCGCAGGGTGCCGCGCAGCCGGACCGCGAAGTCGATCGCGGCGTGCAGGCCGTACAGGTCAAGGTCGGTCCGGTCGAGCGCGTAGGCCTCGACCGTGCGGACCTGGCCGTCAAACGTCGGGTTGGTGCCGATCGAGATCGCGGCGGGCCAGCGGCCGGTAGCCCCGCCGGCCTCGTCCAGCGTGCTGAGCCAGCCCGCGTAGACGCCGTCGGCGGGGATCGCGGTGTGCGGCGGGGACTCCACGTTCGCGGTGGGGAAGCCCAGCAGGCGGCCGCGCTGGTGACCGCGGACCACCACGCCCTCGACGCGGTGCGGGCGGCCGAGCGCCTTGGCCGCTTCGGCGACATCCCCCTCGGCCAGCAGCGCCCGGATCGACGAGGAGGAGATCGTCGCGCCGTCAAGGACAAGCAGCGGTAGCCCCTCCGCGGTGTAGTCGTACTTTTCGCCCAGCTTGTCCAGCAGCGGCACGTCGCCCTTGGCCCGGTGCCCGAAGGTGAAGTCCTGCCCCACCACGACCGCCGCGGCGTGCAGCCGTTCGACCAGCACGGTACGCACGAACTCTTCCGGGTCGATCCGGGAGAAACCGAGCGTGAAGGGGACCACGCACACGGCGTCCGCGCCGAGTCCGGCGAGCAGGTCGGCGCGACGGCGGGACGAGCACAGGAACGGGGGGTGGCTGCCCGGCCGGGTCACCTCGTCGGGATGCGGGTCAAAGGTGACCGCTACCACCGGCAGCCCGAGTTCGCGTCCGGTCTCGGCCGCCCGCGCGACGATGAGCTGATGTCCGCGGTGCACGCCGTCGAACACGCCGATCGTGACGACGGATGCGCCCCAGTCTGCGGGCACCTGGTCAAGCCCCTGCCAGCGGTACACGACGGTCCGGCCCTCCTTCGGTCAGTACCAGCCTAGCCATCCCGGCGAGGTACGCAGAGCCCGGCTGGCCGGGACGCCGGGCGCGGCCGTCCGGGCGGGCCGCCCGGGGGTCAGCGAGCCCGGCCACAAGGGTGCTTTCGGAGCCAGGGGTTACGCTCAACCCGTATTTCTCTCAACGGGATCGGAATACGGGACAGTCGGCGCCCGTCGATGAAAGTAACGTCGGTCATTCTTGATTTCGGTCGTCCCGGGCCACGAAGCTCGATGTCTCCGGGAACCGCTGCCGGGTAATGGCGGCCTACCCGAACTGGGCGGCGAGCAAAATTACAAAGCAGCAATCGGCCAGTGGGCCCGGTTATCGGCAATGGTTTTGCCCGCGCACCTGGGGTCCGGTGCAGGCGAGCTGGGAACGGATACGCGGCCGGCCGGGGCCGGACGCGGCTACGGGCCCGGCTCCGGACCGGACGCGTCGGTAAAGACCGCGAGAGAGCGAACCAGGCCCGCCTCCGTGGTTACCAGGGCGGTCAGTGTTCCGTCGGGGGCG
>DASWUW010001325.1:0-8554 GCA_036406335.1 Trebonia sp. | reverse complement strand
GGGCACCAGCGCGAGTCCCGCGCACTGGCCCGGGAGCTGGCCGCGGAGCTGCGGTCCGCCGAAGCGGTGCTGGCCACCGTGCCGCTGTACAACTTCGGCGTCCCGCAGCACGTCAAGGTATGGATCGACCTGGCTATCGCCGGCGCTGAGGCGGCGAACGAGCAGCTGCTGGCGGGCAAGCCGGCCGTACTGGCGGTCGTCCGCGGCGGCGCCTACGGACCCGGGACGCCCCGCGACGGCTGGGACCACTCGACCGGCTACCTGCGGCGGATCTTCGCCGACGTGTGGGGCGCCGACCTGACCCTCGTCGAGCGCGAGTTCACCCTGGTCGGCGTCAACCCGGCCCTGGACGAGTTCAAGGACCTGGCCGCGCAGCTGAAGGACGACGCGCACTCCGCCGCGCGTGACGCCGGCCGCACCCTGGCGACCGTTCCCGCCCCGGCCGTCTAGCGAACCGGCCGCAGCCGGATCGGCGAGCCGTCAACGGAGGGCAAGATGACGCAGCCAGGAGATTTTCGGGACACCGTACGGGTACCCGGGACAAGCGAACCGCCGGTGGAACACGCAGGGGCCGTGGCCGGCGGAGTACGACCCGCCGGCGCATCCGCAGCGGCTGGGCTACCCGTAGCTGCTGTCACCCGGGCGGTCTGCGCCGGCTTACCGCCCGCAGCCCGCACCAGGGCCGGGCCACCGCAGGATTACGGTTACTCCCGGCAGCGGGACGCTTCAGCGCCGTGGCGGGGCGACCCGCACACCGTGCGGAACGGCTGAGCCGCCTGCGGTACGCGGCGTGCGGCGGATGAGCTAGTCCGGCACCGGCCCGGCGGGCGGGGACCCGTCGGAGCGGTGCCGGTCGATCTCCGGCATGTGATCCTCAGCCCAGGCGCGCAGCCCGGCCAGCGGCTGGACGAGCGACAAGCCGAGGCCGGTAAGCGAGTAGTGCACCCGGGGAGGCACCGTCGGCTCGACCCGGCGTTCCACCAGGCCGTCCCGGGCCAGGCTCTGCAAGGTCTGGGAGAGCATCTTCTGCGAGACACCAGGCATCCGCCGTCGCAACTCGGCGAACCGGACCTCTTCCGGACGGGCAGCCGCGAGAACCGCGACGGCCATGTATCTAATGGTAACCACCAGGGAGATCCCGTGCCAGCGACCGGAACGCCGCTCGTCACCCATCATCAGCTCGACACCAACGGGACCACACTGCACGTCGTCACCGCCGGCCAGGGGCCCGCGGTGGTGCTGCTGCACGGCTGGCCGCACACCTGGCAACTGTGGACCAGCGTCCTCCCGGCTCTGGCCGGCACCCACCGGGTAATCGCCCCGGACCTGCGGGGCCTGGGTGACAGTAAGCGGGCCGCCGACGGCTACGACCTGCACACCCTGGCCGCCGACGTCGCCGGGCTGCTCGATGCCCTCGGCGAAACCGAGGCCGACGTCGTCGGGTCGATGCGGGTGCCCCGCCCGCGTTCATGCTGGCCATGCGGCAACCGCACCGGGTCCGCCGCCTGGTTCTCCTGGAGTCGCTGCTCGGCCGCCTTCCCGGGGCCGGGCAGTTCCTCGCGGCCGGGCCGCCCTGGTGGTTCGGCTTCCACGCCGTACCCGGGCTGGCCGAGACTGTTCTGGCGGGCCACGAGGACGAGTACCTGGACTGGTTCCTGCGCGCCGGGACCGCCGACGGCACCGGTATCGAGCCAGCCGTCCGCGACGCGTTCGTCCGCGCCTACCGCGGCACTGAAGCCCGGCGCTGCGGATTCTCCTACTACCGGGCTGGCCGCACGAACGACCAGCAGATTACTGCCGCGGCCGGCGCCGGGCGCCTCCGGGTGCCCACCCTGGCCGTCGGCGCCCGCCCGGTTGGCAACAGCCTCTACCGGCAACTCGAGCCGGTCACCGACCAGCTCACCGGTCACCTCATCGAGGACTGCGGCCACCTCATTCCCCTCGACCGCCCCGACGAACTGCTTGACCTGCTCATCCCGTTTCTCTCGGTTAGGCCGGACTCCGGCTGACGAGGTGAAAGACACGGCTTAGCTGGCGGTAGGGGTCCTGGCGGCTGGCCTGCAGCTCGACCGCCGCCACGGCCGAGATCTCCTCGGGCCCGACGGAGGCCAGGTCGAGCCAGTCGGTGAACAGCCAGACGCCGTACCAGGCAGCTAGCTCCATTCCGCCGTCGCCCAGCAGCCCGGACAGCTCCTCTACCGTGTCCGCGCGGGTAGCGACGCCGAGCACGCCGTCCTCCCCGTGGGCGCCGAAGGCCGCCAGGGCGTCGGCCCAGCGGCGCTCCAGGGCCGGGCGGACCGCCAGCGTCCTGGCGTTGAGCGCCATCACCGAGAGCAGCCCGCCCGGGGTACCCGTGCGCACAGCGCCCCGATCAGCGCTTGCGGCTGCTCCACGTACATCAGGACGCCGTGGCACAGCACCGCCGCGAACTGCTCGTGACCGGTCGCTTCGGCCGCATCTTCCCCGCGGCCCTCCAGCAGCCGGACCCGGTACCGTACCGCCGGGTCCTCGGCGGCCAGCCGCGCCCGCGCCCGCTCCAGCATCGCGGGCGACGGATCGAGAATGGTCACCTGGTAGCCCGCCCGGGCCAGCGGAAACGACTGGTGGCCCGCTCCTCCGCCCACGTCCAAAATGGCGGCCGGCGCCTCCGGCAGGTGCTCCAGCAGCTGCTGGTGGAGAACGCGGGTCCGGACCTGCCCCTTGACCGACGCGTAGGCCCCGTCCACGAACTGGTCGGCGAGAGCCGCCCACCCATCATTCGTCATCGCTGGCCTCCTTCCGGGTCATTACGTCCGGCGCGCATCGAGTCCGGGCTCGAAGGCAGCACCCCGGAGGGGGCCCGGGCCCGGAGGGCCGCGGATCCCGCACGATGAGATCACGGAACTGATGCGGGAGTACCTCGGTTCGACGAGGCGGGCGGGCCCGAGCACCGCGCCGGTTCAGGCCCTCAGCCTCCAGAACGCCCCAGCCAGCACCCGGTACGGCGCGCCACAGGTGATCTCCCCCCGGCGTCCACTGACCTGATTAAGGTGGTTAACAAAGGATCAACGCAGAGGAATCTGCGCGAGAAGTCGTGGAATGATAACCGCACGGCGCACAGGGGGCGCAGGATGCCGCGCTGGCGGAGCGACAAGGGATGGCGCTGATGGCGGACGAGCAGGCAACGCAGTGGTTTTCTCCTGCCCAGGAGGAGCAGCCGCCGGCGGACGTCGACACCGGGGTCGCGCATATCGCGCGGGTCTATAACTACTGGCTGGGCGGTAAGGACAATTTCGCGGCTGACCGCGAGGCGGCCGAGGTGGTCATCACGTCCTACCCCACCGTGTTGGCCAGCGTGCGCGCGCAGCGGGAATTCCTCGGCCGCGCCGTCAGCTACCTCGCCGGCGAGGCCGGCATCCGGCAGTTCCTTGACATAGGCACGGGACTGCCATCGGCCAGCAACACCCATGAGGTCGCCCAGCAGGCGGCCCCGCACTCGATGATCGTCTATGTCGACAACGACCCGATCGTTCTCGCGCACGCTCGCGCTCTGCTGGCGAGCAGCTCGCAGGGCGCGACCGCCTATCTAGACGCTGACCTGCGTGATACCGGCGCGATCCTCGCCGCAGCGGCAGACTTGCTCGACTTCAGCGAGCCGGTCGCCGTGATGCTGATCGGGATCTTGCACTGCATCCCCGACTCCGACGACCCGGCCGGCATCGTGAACCGCCTGCTCGCCGCGGTACCGCCGGGCAGCTACCTGGTGATCGCCCACCCCGCGAGCGACATCCACGCCCAGCAGATCGGGGCCGCGGCGAACCGGCTCAACCAGGTGATGGCCGAGCCGGTCACGCTGCGCACCCACGCCCAGGTCGCCCGCTTCTTCGACGGTCTGGACCTCATCGAGCCGGGACTGACGCAGCTGCACCGCTGGCGGGCGGTCCCGGCCGACGCCGACACCGAGCTCGCCAACTACGGCGCAGTCGCGCGCAAGCCCTGATGCGCCGCTAAACAGCGGCACAGCGGTGCTCAGGTGCCGCAGTAGGTGACGTACGGGGCGCGGCTCACGGGTGCCGGGCCGGCGTAGTCTTCGCAGCCGGGCCGTTCCTCGAAGGGGCGGGAGACGGCGTCGGTGAGACGGCGGAAGGGCCCCATCTCGCCCTCGGCCGCCGCCGCAAGCGCCTCTTCGACGCGGTGATTGCGCGGGATGTAGACGGGATTGACCCGGTCCATCGCCGCGGCGGCCGCGGCCCGGTCCGCGGGCAGCAGGACCTCGCGGCGGGCGGCCCAGGCATCGAAAGGCTCCGGGTCAGCGAACAGCGCCCGCGCGGTGCCGGCGGACAGCGCGCGGAAGAAACCCGTGAAGTCGACCTCCTGCAACCGCATCAGCTCCAGGACGTCCTCCGCCAGGGACCGGTCCGGCACGGCGATCCCGAGCTTCGCCGCCATGCCCTCGGCCCAGTGACCCTCGTAGGCGGCAGTGAACCCGTTCAGCACGTCCGTGGCCGCCTCAACCGCAGCCTCGCGGCTGCCGCCGAGCAGCGGCAGCAGGGCCTCCGCCAGCCGGGCCAGGTTCCACTGCAGGACCTGCGGCTGGTTGCCGTAGGCGTAGCGGCCGCGCTCGTCGATGGAGCTGAACACCGTGGCCGGGTCGAAGGCGTCCATGAACGCGCACGGGCCGTAGTCGATGGTCTCGCCGGAAATCGTCGTGTTGTCGGTATTCATCACCCCGTGAACGAAGCCGACCAGCATCCACCGGGCCACGAGCCGCGCCTGTGCCCGGACCATCCGCCGGTACAGGTCCAGGTAACGGTCCGGGGCGGTGTCGGCCTCCGGGTAGTGGCGGGCGACGGCGTAGTCAGCGAGGGCACGCAGCAGGTCGCGGTCACCGGACGCGGCCGCGTACTGGAACGTGCCCACGCGCAGATGGCTCGCCGCTGCCCGGGCCAGCACCGCGCCCGGCAGCACTCCTTCTTCCCGGATCACCCGCTCGCCGGTGGCGGTCACCGCGAGCGCCCGCGTGGTAGGGATACCGAGGCCGTGCATGGCCTCGCCGATGACGTACTCGCGCAGCATCGGGCCCACCGCGGCCTTGCCGTCACCGCCCCGGGAGAACGGGGTGCGCCCGGACCCCTTGAGGTGAAGGTCGCGGCGGCGCCCCTTGACGTCGATCACCTCGCCGAGCAGCAGCGCGCGGCCGTCCCCGAGACGGGGCGAGTACAGGCCGAACTGGTGGCCCGCGTAGGCCTGGGCGGTCGTCGTGACTCCCTCCGGGGCCTGCCCGGCCAGCAGCGCGACGCCCGCCGGCTCCCGCAGGCGCGCAGGATCGACACCCAGCTCGGCCGCCAGCTCTTCGTTGAGCACCAGCAGCTCGGGGTCGGGCGCCGGGGCCGCCGTCCACGGCACGGAGAGGCCGGGCACCTCGCGGGCGTAGGAATCCTCAAACCGGAACAAGGACGACGCAACAGTCATGCCACCGAGCCTACGGGCCAGCCGACGCCCGGCAAGGTTAGGTGCCGGGAAACGACCGAAAGGGGACGGCGGACTCGCGGCCGACACGTCTCCTGCATGATCAAGGCGAGCGCGGCCCGCAACCGCGCAATCGGTAAAGACCCCTTAGGCACGGCGGCGGGCTTGAAGCTGAACCTGGCGCTGAGGCCGGACTGCGGTCCCCTGCGGCACCGCCGGAAGTGGCACCTTCGCCGGGCTGTCGCCCACCTCACAATCGAGGGCCTGCTGGATGAGGCCGCGCCGCTCCGTAAGCTTCCTGCGGGAGGCATGCAGCGCGTGCAGCTCGCGCAGGGCGCTGCTCCAGGCCGCGCCGTTCGAGCCCGCGTGGTCGCACTGCTCGACGAAGTGCGCGAGCACCGAGCAGCGCTTTTCCACGTCCTTCAGTGCCTGTCCCGTGAGTTGGCCGGCTAGGCGCAGCGCTTGTTCTTGGGTAAGTTGATCCATGGCCGTCTCGTCTCCCTGATCAGGCGCGGTGGGGATAGAACGGACGTTGTTCTACCTGGCCGATCCCCCATGGGACGATCGCCCAAACCCGGCCATTCATTACCGGTTTCCGGTCGGCACCGATGGGCCGGCATCTGGCCCTGCCGCTATGCTGGGAACGAGCGTGACTCACGCCCAACCTCCATGGCCGGCTCTCAGCGCCCGCCACCTGCCGGAGGCAAAGGGTCGGCCGACTCGGGTCGCCGTACTGACCGCCTTCGCACGGGGGTGCGCCGCTGGGAGGTGCCCGCTGAAGCAGCGCGTCCGTGCCCGTTCTCAGAAGACCGGCGAGTCCTATGCCGCCGCCCGGCACCAGCTAACCGACGGCCCTAGCTCCGTGACGGTGGCGGCGCGCAGCTGCCGCTGCTCTCCGACCCCGGTGACGCCAGCCAGATCAGGGCCAGCGGCGCCGCCGTGCGCACGCTGATGCGCGAGGCAAGCACCCGCGGCGCTCGCCTGGTGCACTTTCCCGAGGGGGCGCTGACCACGCCGGCGAAGCGCCTTATGTCTAGTACCGGCCCGGACGACATCGGCCCGGCCGACTGGAACCGCGCCGACTGGCCCGGCCTCACGCGGGAGCTGGACGAGGTCACCCAGCTGGCCGGCCAGCTGGGCCTGTGGACCGTGGTCGGCGGCATCCACCGCCCCGCGGTTGATGTCCGCCCGAGCAACTGCCTGTACGTCATCTCTCACCGGGGCCAGCTCACCGGCCGCTACGACGAGCGGATGCTGTCGAAGACGAAGTCCACGTTTATGTACACGGCCGGGCGCAGCCCGCTGGTCTTCACCGTCTCCGGCGTCCGCTTCGGCTGCGCTCTCGGCATGGAGACCCACTACCCAGAACTATTCGCCGCCTACGAGGAACAAGACGTCGACTGCGTCCTCTTCTCCACCCACGGCAACCCGGAAGTTCCCGGCATCTTCGCCGTCGAGGCCGCCGGCCATGCCGCCGCGAACTCTTTCTGGGTCAGCTACGCCGGGCCCGCAGACGACGGACCGCCGGCTGGCCTGGTGGACCCGGACGGGACCTGGGTGGCCCGGTGCGGCGCGGGCACGCCCGGCCTGGCCGTTGCCGACGTCACTACCAGCACGGGCTCGCCCGCCAGAGTGTGGCGGCGCACCGCCCGCACCGCCCGCAGTGACTAGCCGCCCGGCAGCGATTGATAGAGATAAAACAGCGCCCGGCTTATCCGGATAGCTTGTGCCGGTGATCATCTGGCTTAACGTCGCCCAGCGCAGCGCCCGGGCAATTCGCACTCGGGCAGACCGGGTAACTGCTGGACCCGGTTCAGGCTCCGGCGCTGCCAGCCTCGTTCGGGCCCTCGAACCAGACGGTAATCCCGGACGGGGACATCACGGAGACCAGCCGGGTATAGAAGCGATCACTGCCACGCTCGGCGGCCACCTCATGCTCCAGCCCCTGCGTGCGGCAGGTCGCAATGATCTCATCGACCTGCTGAGCTGTTTCTAGCGCGAACTGCCAGCGGAGCCCCTGCGAGTAGGGCGGCTGCACGGGCGAGGCGCGCTGAAGCCCGATGACCGCCTCGCCGTGCCTGATCGCCAGGAAGCCAGGGAACTCGTCACCCTCGTAGACGCGCTCGAAGCCGAACAGCTCGTAGAACGACCGCTCGGCGTACTGATCGGCGACATACATGATCGGGTGAAGCTGCATGCCCTGATTATTTCGCAACCTGCAAGGCGGGACCAGACGCCACCCGTAACCTGGACTGCTTACCAGCTGACACGTGCCGCCGCGACTTGACACAAAGAAGAGCGTCAGAGCCCGTCGGCTGTACTGTCGGCCACTTCTCGGTGGCTCGGCTCTCAGGAAGGCCCGGTTCTGGCCGACACCACGTTCCACGACCTGCGGCATACGTTCGCCAGCACGGCCCGGACCGAAGGCGTCTCGCTCTTCGAGGTATCCCGCTGGCTGGGGCACAAGCCGATGACCATCAAGACAAGTCGGGTTGTGTGCACATATCCTGGCGCTGACGAAGAGCGTCAGTCGGTGCGGTGCTGTCGAGGCGGTTCTAACGCCTAACGTGGCAGCCCCAGGGGCTTCTGTTCCGCCGTGTACTCGAGCGAAGTGGGCAACTTGGGAAGCACGGCCGCGTGTGCTTGGATAAGGCGGCGGGATGCGCAGGGCCTGGCGAGATCGGCGTTATCCAGTAACGCCTGTCAATGGCGGTCAGAACATCCGCCATTGACACCGTACGCAGCGTAGGAGCCAAGTTGTGGAACCAAGTTCAGAGATTGTGCTCGCAGGTTCGGCTGTTCACGTTCAGTGCCACGCCGGCACAAATGCCTGGCGCATGCTTTCCGACACTTATGCGATGCGCCACGATCAGGATCTGAGTAAGGTGCCCCATGCTTCGTGGCGGCCATGGACAGGCGACTTCGCATCGGTCGCGCAGATGTCCCTTCCTCGCAAGCGTCAGGGGGTGTTGGAAAAATGGTGGATTCTCGCGGGAGAACTTCCATCCCCAGGCGCGATAGTCAATCCTGTCATCGGCAACGGGTACCAGCCCGAAGTCTGCTTCATTCAAGGACGACTATGGGCCTGCGAGTGGTCCGGTGAGCC
>DASWUW010001324.1:0-4856 GCA_036406335.1 Trebonia sp. | reverse complement strand
CCGGGCGGCAGACGAGGAAGTGGGCCCCGGCCCGGATTTTCGCGTGCGCCCGGGCCAGCTCGGCGCCGAGGTCGCGGGCGGCGGGGTTGATCCGCGCCCCGATGCAGAACGAGGTCCGGGCGGACAGCGCCAGCCCGTTGGAGTCGCGGCCGGCGTTGAGTCCCGCCAGCAGCGCGGTCAGCCCGACCGAGTCGACCTCCCAGGTGCCGTCGACCGCCGGGTAGTCGCCGAACACCGGCGGCGAGCCGGTGGTGGACACCACCGAGCGGATGCCGAGCGCGTGCGCGCCCAGCAGGTCGGCCTGGAGCGACATGATTGACTTGTCCCAGGTGGTGACCGTGGCGATCGTCTCCACCCCGACGTGCTGCTGCAGCGCGAGCGCCATGTTGAGCGAGTCCATGCGGGTCCGCGCGTTCTCCCGCGGCTGCACGAAGACCAGCCCGATGCCCCGGTCAGCCAGCTCCGCCGCGGTCCGCTCGGCGTCGCCCGCCCATCCGGTGGCCGGCGGCGTGATCGAGGCGGACACCACGAACCGCCCGGAGGACAGGTGGTCGGCCAGGGTCCCGGAGGACAGGCCGGCATCGGAGGCGACGCCGGCCCCGGCCCGGACGGGGGCGTGCACCGCGACCCGCGGCCGCGGGTGACCGCGCTGGGCCACGGGCTGCGCGCGCAGCGAGTCGGCGGCGGCCCGGATATGCGTCGGGGTGGTCCCGCAGCAGCCGCCGACCAGGGTCACCCCGGCGTCGGCGAACCGGGACAGGTACCGGGAGAAGTAGCCGCCGTCGATGGCGAACTCGAACGACCGCGGCCCGGTACGGCGGGGCTGCCCGGCGTTCGGCTGGGCGCTGACCGGCACCGCCGAGTACCGCACCAGGTCCTCGGCGACGACCAGCATCCGCTGCGGGCCGACTGTGCAGTTGGTGCCGATCATCGCGACCGGCAGCGCGGACAGCACCGCCGCGACCTCGCGGGGGGTCTCGCCGCCGAGCGTGTGCGCGTCGTCGGCAAACGTGGCCTGCGCGATCAGCGGCAGGCGGGTGACGGACGCCGCCACCGAGACCGCCTCGACGAGCTCGTCCAGGTAGCCGAACGTCTCCAGAATCAGCAGGTCGGCGGCGTCATCCGCGACCAGGGCGAGGATCTGCTCGCGCAGCACCTCCATCCGCTCGGCCGACCCGACGCGGCGCCGCTGCGGCGCGGTCACCGCGGGCGACACCGACCCGGCCACCAGCACCGGCTGGGCGCGGCCGGAGCGGTCCGCGGCGGCCCGGGCCAGCCGGACGCCCGCCCGGTTGATCTCCGCGACCTGGTCCGGGAACCCGTGGTCGGCGAGCCACAGGCGGTTCGCGCCGAACGTGTTCGCCTGAATGATGTCCGCGCCGGCGCTGAGGTAGCTGTCGTGAATGGTGGCGACCAGCCCGGGGTCGGAGAGGTTGAGCTCCGGCAGCGCCCGGTCGAGAGCGGCGCCCGCCGCGTGCAGCATGGTGCCCATGGCACCGTCGCAGACGAGGACACGCCCGCCGGATAGCAGCGGCGCCGCAGGACTCGCGCCAGCCGACGATGGCCCGCTCATGAGAGGTCTCCCCTTTTGCTAGCCGTGCTACGGCGCTTCCGGCAGCGCGTCGAGGATCTCCAGCGCCACCTGGGCGATCAGCCGGTCCCGGTAGTTGTCAAGGCGGAGCCCGGTGATCTCCTCGATCCGCTTGATCCGGTAGGCCACCGTGTTCGGGTGGACGTGCAGCAGGCGCGAGGCGCGCTGCGGGCTGTTGTTCTCCCGGAAGTAGCAGGCGAGGGTCGACAGGTATTCCGACTTGTGCTCATGCTCGTGCTCGGAGAGCTTACCCAGCACTTCGGCCGCGAAGGACCGCAGCTCGCCCAGGTCGGGTACCTGGAGCAGCAGCCGGTGGATACCGAGGTCCTCGAACGCGGAGACCGCACCGGTGCGGCCGAGGCGCCACAGCGTCTGCGTCGTGCGGTGCGCCTGGTCGTAGGACCGGGCGATCTCGTCCGGCGCCTTGCAGCTGCCGCCGATGCCGATGACCACCTTCGCCCCGGGGAACAGCTCGGCCAGCCGGGTCAGGCACGCCTGGCCGAGCTTGCGCGGGTCGGGCGACGCGGCGGCCACCACGACGACCTCCGACTCGCGGGCGGAGACGATGGCCTCCGGTGCCCGGGTGGTCACGAAGTGCTCGATGGACTCCCGGATGCGCTGCCGCAGCGGCTCGGCGTCGGCGGCCCGCGACGGCGGGAGCTCGAAGGCGATCGCGGCCACGTTGTGCGCCCGCGCCGGGTCGTAGCCGAGGTGCCCGGCCCAGCGGGCGGCATCGGCGGCGTCCCGGCCGCGGCCGAGCAGCAGCCCCTCGACCAGGTCGTCGCGAACCCGGCGGGCGGCCGCGGCCACCACCCGCTCCCGGCCCAGGATGACGCCGCAGATGGTCGCCGCGTGCTCCGTGACCAGGAGCGACATGTCCTCGCCGAAGGACTCCTCGGCCGGGTCGAGCGTGATCAGGTAGGACGGCACCTCGTCGCCGACCAGGATCGGCGCGACGATGATGGCCGGCACCCCGCCGACATTCGGCAGCCGCAGCGCGCGCTGGCTGAGCCGGGAGGCCCGCAGCACCTGCCCGAGCCGGGGATGGACGACGTGGTCCCGGACTAGCGCCGCCGCCTTCTCCGGGGGCAGGCCCGGCGAGGCGGCGGTCTGCACGTCCATCAGCTGGCTGACTACGGCTACGGTGGCCTGAGCCCGCTCGGAGATGAGCTGGACCACCCCGGCCAGGTCGGCGTCCTGCATGGCCAGACCCGAGAGGTGCCGGTAAACGGTTACCAGCTCGCGCAGGACAGAGTTCTCACGGTCGACGTCCCGCAGGTTTTCCCGGGGAGTCGGCGCTCCGTTGGGCCGGCTACCGCCTGGCGACACTATGTCCGGCATGATCACTGAACTATACGACCTTGATCTAGCGATGTCCTTTGTGGAAGCCCACAAAGGGATCTCTACCACGTTATCCGGCCCGTGGAAACACCTCACAAGGATTCAGACGCCGGACCGCCGCGGCCACTGTGGTTCCGCACAGTGCGCCGGAGCTCGCTATTGGCCGCTGCCATCGACGCCTGACCTGGGCCGCGGACCTTCCGCAGGCCAGACGTTAGGTAACGGGGGCTTGACAGACCCTCACCAGGCGCGCAAATAATCAGGCACTTTCATTGTGGAAGGGGCCATGCGTTGCTTGAGTACCGCGACATCTATGCGGAGGGTCGTCTGGTCGGTTCAGCGGCGCCCGACGTCCTCACGATCGTGAACCCGGCCACCGAGGAGGTGGTAGGAGCCGTCCCGTCCGGCGTCGGGGCGGACGTGGACCGCGCTGTCCGCTCGGCCCGCCGCGCGTTCGACGACGGCACCTGGGCCACCCGGGCGCCCGCCGGCCGGGCCGATGCCCTCGACCGCCTCGCGGCTGCCCTCGAGGCCCGCACCGAGGAAGCGGCCCGGCTGGTGACCGCCGAGATGGGGATGCCGATCTTCTTCTCCCGGCAGCACAACGCGGCCGGGCCGTGCGCCATCCTGCGCTACTACGCCAACCTGGCGCGGGCCATGGATATCGAGGAGACCCGCACCGCGGTCTCGTTCAACGGCCGCACGGTGGTCCGGCGGGAGCCGGCCGGCGTCGCCGCGATCATCACCAGCTGGAACTACCCCATCATGCTGGCCTTCAGCCAGCTCGCGCCGGCCCTCGCGGCCGGCTGCACGATCGTGCTCAAGCCCGCCGCCGCTACCTCGCTGTCCGCTTTCATCCTCGCCGAGGCGTTCGAGGCCGCCGACTTCCCACCGGGTGTGTTCAACCTGGTCACCGGCACCCACGAGACATCCGCGGCGCTCGTCCGGCACCCGGGGGTAGACACCGTGTCCTTCTCCGGGCCGACCAAGCAAGGCCGGTGGATCGCCTCCATCTGCGGCGCGGAACTGAAGCCCGCGCACCTGGAGCTGGGCGGGCAGTCCGCCGCGATCGTCCTTGACGACGCCGACCTGGCCCGGACCGCCGATGCCCTCGGCCGTCTCATCTTCGGCAACTCCGGCCAGACGTGCTACGCGATGTCGCGGGTGCTGGTCCCCGAGCAGCGCTACGACGACCTGGTTGACGCGCTCACCCAGCAGGCGGGGGAACTCCGGGTCGGCGACCCGCTCAGCGAGACCACCACCATGGGTCCGCTGGCCTCCTCGCGGCGGCGCGTCGACGTCGAGGCGCGGGTCCGCTCCGGTATCGAGGCGGGCGCGCGGGTCGTGTCCGGCGCCCGGCGTCCCGCCTCGCCGGTCCGCGGCTACTTCTACGAGCCGACCGTGCTGACCGAGGTCACCCCGCAGATGCCGATCGCCCGGGAGGAGATCTGCGGCCCGGTCGCCACCGTGATCCGGTACCAGGACGAGGCGGAGGCGGTCAGCTTCGCCAACGACGGCTTCGGACTCGCCGCGACCGTGTGGACGGGCGACTCCCAGCGCGGTCTCGACATCGCCCGGCGGACGCGGGTGGGCACCTTCGGCGTCAACCTGTACGAGCCGGACATCGGCTCGCCCTGGGGCGGGCGCGGCTCCAGCGGAGCCGGCAGCGCCTACGGCCCGGAGGGCATGGACGCCTACCTGACCTCCAAGTCCGTGTTCCTGCCGTCCTTCGGGCCAGCGCCTGACCGGAGCCGCCCGCGGTAACCGGGACTGACCTCCGCCGTCCAAATCGTTAGCGCAAGTAATATTTGCCGTCCCGCAACTATCGGCTAGTGTGGTTCGACGTGGCTATCACGACACGCAGAGGCTGGGCGGGCAGGCAGGGCGGGCAGGGCGACGGGCGCGGAGACGCCTACCAGTGGAT
>DASWUW010001323.1:0-3021 GCA_036406335.1 Trebonia sp. | reverse complement strand
CCGCGGGCCGGGGCCAGCCGCAGCCGCGGGCGTAGCCGAAACCGAGGGCCGCGACTACGGCGACCGCCGTCAGCGCCGGCAGCCCGCCGGTAGCCCAGGTGAGATCCGCGGTCACGTCCCCGCGGGCGAACATCGAGTCCGACCCGGCCGCGACCGTGAGCCGTCCCGCGTCGTTCAGCAGGGGCGTGAGCCCGGTCAGGCTGGCCAGCCGCAGCGACTCCGGGACCGCCGAGGCGGCCCGGGCGGCCTGGTCGGTGAGGGTAGACCGGAGCAGCGGACCCGGGGCCGCCACGGCGAACGGCAGCACCGGCAGCGCGAACCCGGCCCCGGTGCCGAACCCGAACCTGGCCGCGCGCCTTCCCGGCCGGCCGTGCCGGTCGCTCACCAGGCAGACCGCGAACAGCACGAGGGCCGGGATTACGGCCCAGTACTTGACCGTCCCGGCCAGCCCGAGCGCGACGCCTGCCCACAGCAGGCGCCGAGGAGAGGCCAGCTGCCCGCCGCGGAAGGCCAGGCCCGCGCCGCACAGCGCGAGCAGGTTCATCCACGGTTCGAGCAGCAGCGTGTGGGCGGTGAAGATGTCGCCCGGGTAGACCGCGAGAAGTCCGCCGGTCACCAGCGTGGCCAGGGTACCCCGGGACCGTACCAGCGACCCGGCCAGTGCCACGCCCGCGGCCGACGCGCCGACCGTCAGCAGCCGCGCGACCGCCATCGCGTGGGTGATCGCGGTCACCTTGGCGATCAGTGCGACCGGTGCCATCAGCAGCAGGATGCCCGGTGGCTGGACAAAGGCGAAGTCGCGGTAGGGTACCGCACCGGAGATCAGGTTGACCGCTCCGCCCAAGTACACGCCGTCGTCGTACTCGGTGATCCCGGTGAGGTAACGGGTCCTGCTCAGCAGGTAGAGCCGGACGGTAAGCGCGAGCGCGGTCGCCGCCAGCACCGCTAGCCGCTGCGGAGCGACCCGGGCGGCCGGCCGGCCGACTTGCCTACTGAGCGTCGCGAACACAGCACTTAACGCTAGCGAGTTGCCTGCGATAGCGCAGGCGTCCCGCTGTCCCGCCGAACCTGGTTAGAGGCTGATGTCGCTTTCGATCCGCTTAAGGGCGTGCCGGGCGAGGGCGAGGTTCGCCTTTCCGCGGTCCAGGACGAGGTAGAGGAACAGGCCCTGCTCGCTCCGGCCGTTCTTAAGCAGCCGGATGAGGTGGTACTGCTTGTTCAGCGTGATGAGGATGTCCTCGATGGTGTCGTCGAGGCGGAGGGATTCCATCGTCCGCATCTTCGCGCGGATGACCTCTGTGTTCCCGGCCGCCGCCACGTCGAGGTCGAGGTACTTCCCGCCGCCGATGGCGCCGAGCGACATGCCGCTTTCCCAGTCCACGACACACGCGCCGACGGCGCCGTCGATGTTCATGGATTCCTTCAGAGCCGCTTCAATATTCACGTAATTCCCCCTTCGGGTAACGCTGGCCTAGTGCGATGCAACGTTAGCGCCGTGGTGAGTGGCATGACGGGAATATGACAAGAAAACTGATTACGCAAAGATGTTACCGATTACTATCGGTCATCTATACAGCCCTGGGCTCGCACTATCGACTTCTGTCGATGGATACGTGTCGTGAGCGTCACATAACACTGACCGTTCGGCAAGGTATTCTGACCGGGATGAACGGTACGCTTGACAGTGAAGCATTCGACCTTGGGCAATAGCGTGAATGTCCGATTTGGGCACTATGCAGAGAACGACTGCATACGGGTCATTTACGCGACCGGTCATTCTTGAAATTTCCCGTATCCGCTCGGCGGCCAGAGCCAGGGGGCAATTAGTGGTTGCGGCGTACGATGAACTGGTCCGGCCGCGGGTGCTGACCGCGGTGGAGGACCTGGTAGCCCGGGAGGCGTCGGGCGTCCTCGATGTCACCGGGAACCCGTCCGGCGCGATCTACCTGGACGGCGGGCGCATCGCGTTCGCGGCGGCGTCCTGGGTTCCGGGGCTCGCCGCCCGGCTGCGCGCCGTCGCGCCGGCGCTGCCCGGCCTGGCCAGCCCGCCGTCCGGGCGGGAGGCCGACGACGCCGCGGTCGCGGCTTACGCCGTGCAGCACGGCTACCTGACCCAGGCCCGGCTGCACGAGCTTATCCAGTCCATCGTGGTGGACGCCTTCCTGGTGCTCACGATCCCGCTGGCGGCGGACTCTCCGGTCGCGGCGATCCGTTTCACCTCGACCCGTACCTACTGGACGGAGATGTTCCCGCGGCTCGAGCTCGACCGGGTGCGCGCGGAAGCGTTCCGGCGCGCGGAACGGATGGCGGAGCACGGCCTTTCTCCGACGACCGCGGTGGCGCTGCGGGACCTGCGGGCGCCGACCGCGGTCCTGACCCGGGACCAGTGGGCGGTCGCTTGCCAGATCGGCGAGCACGCCTCCGCACTCGACCTCGCGGCGCGGCGCGGCGCGGCGCTGTGCGACACCGTCGACGCCCTCGGCAGCCTCACGCAGGCGGGTCTGTGCGGTCCGGTGCGGATCAGCGGCCGCGGACGGCAGCTGGCCCGCGGACCGCGCCCGGTCCCGCCGACTCTGCCCGCTCAGTATCAGCCTGCCTCGCCGCCGCCCGCCCTGCCGCCGCCCGCGCCGGCCCTCTCCGTCCAGCCGCCGCCCGCGCCGGTGCCGTCCGCGGAGGTGACGTTCCGCCCGCGGCTCCCCTTCCGGCAGCCGGGGCAGGACGTCCCGCCGCGGCCCGAGCGGCCCGTCACCCAGGCGCCGACGATGGACATCCTGCGGCAGGTACTCACCGGACTCAGGAGGCTCTGACCGGCGGGCCCGGGTCCTGAGTTCGCGTGCTACTACTCGGCGGCCGGCCCGGACTCTCCGTCGTCATCGTCGTGCTGCTGCCCGTACGGGGCGGACGGGGCGGGAGACATCGCGAGCGGGTTCCGGGTGAGGCCGGCTGAGAGCCCCGCGATGCGGTCGATCATCTTGCGGGCCTGAAAGTTCAGCATCGCGACGTTCATGTCGCTTACCCCGA
>DASWUW010001322.1:0-2853 GCA_036406335.1 Trebonia sp. | reverse complement strand
GACCGACGGCCGGCACACCGCGGGGGCCGAGCCGGGACCGGCGGCCCGCAACCTGCACCGGGACGGCATCGCCGCGGTGGTAGTCGACTGCGAGTCCGGGCCGGTCCGGCTGGGCCTGGCGGCCGGCCTGGCCCAGGCGCTCGGGGCCGAGTACCTGAATATCGGCGCCCTCACCGGGGAGCGCGCCGCCCCGGTGTCGCCCGGCCGGGGCCCGGCCCGGGAAGCGGCCCTGTCCGCGCAGCGGCTGGCCGACTCGGTCCGCGGCTGGCAGACGGGGCGCCCCGGTGCACCCGGACGGGGCGGCAGCCCCGGAATCGACGACAGGCCCGGAATCGACGGCAGGCCCGGAATCGACGGCAGGAAGGTGGCCTGAGCCATGCCGCAGGGAGTACCGGAAACCGTTCCCGCCGACGGGCTGACGACCCGCCAGCGCCGGAACCGGCCGCTGCTGATCGTGCACACCGGCCCGATGAAGGGCAAGTCGACCGCCGCCTTCGGCCTGGCCCTGCGGGGCTGGAACCAGGGCTGGAGCATCGGGGTCTACCAGTTCGTGAAGAGCGCCAAGTGGCGGGTGGGCGAGGAAGCGGCGTTCGTCGCCCTCGGAAAGCTGCACGAGCAGACCGGCGAGGGCGGTGCGGTCGCCTGGCACAAAATGGGCGAGGGCTGGTCCTGGATCGCCCGCGGCGATCCCGAGGACCACGCCGCCAACGCCCGCGAGGGCTGGGCCCAGATCAGCCGCGACCTCGCCGGGCAGCGGCACGGCCTGTACGTGCTGGACGAGTTCACCTACCCGATGAAGTGGGGCTGGATCGACGTCGCGGAGGTGGTGGACACGCTGACCCGGCGCCCCGGCCACCAGCACGTGATCATCACCGGCCGCGACGCCCACCCCGACCTCGTCGCCGCGGCCGACCTGGTGACGGAGATGACGAAGGTCAAGCACCCGATGGACGCCGGCCAGAAGGGCCAGCGCGGGATCGAATGGTGAACATACCCCGCGTCGTCATCGCCGCGCCCGGCAGCGGGCACGGCAAGACGTCGGTCGCCACCGGGCTGCTGGGCGCGCTGCGGGCCCGGGGCCTGAAGGTCTCGCCGCACAAGGTGGGCCCGGACTACATCGACCCGGGCTACCACGCGCTGGCCGCGGGACGGCCCGGCCGCAACCTGGACCCGTGGCTGGTGGGCGAGGACCGGATCGGGCCGCTGTTCGCCCACGGGGCGCGCACCCCCGAGCCCGCCGACATCGCGGTCATCGAGGGCGTGATGGGCCTGTTCGACGGGGCGGCCCACCAGGGCGGCTTCGCCTCCACGGCGCACGTCGCCCGGCTGCTCGGCGCGCCGGTCGTCCTGGTGGTCGACGCCCGCGGGGTCAGCGCGTCGGCCGGCGCCCTGCTGCACGGCTTCGCCACCTGGGACCCGGGCACCCGGCTGGGCGGGGTGATCTTCAACCAGGCCGGCTCGGAACGGCACGAGGAACTGCTGCGCGAGGCGGCGGGCGCGGCCGGGGTCCCGGTGCTCGGCGTGCTGCGCCGCCGCGAGCAGCTCACCGTCCCCTCCCGTCACCTGGGGCTGATCCCGGCGGCCGAGCTCGGCGGCGCCGCCGTCGAGGCGGTTGCCGCGCTGGCCGCGCTCGTGGCCGGCAGCGTCGACCTGGAGGCGGTGGTCCGGCTCGCCCGCACGGCCGGCCCGCTGCCGGACACCGGTCCGCCCGGCAACCCGGACATCAGCGCCGAACGGTCCCGGCTGCCTCTCCCCCGCCCCCGTATCGCCATCGCGGCCGGGCCGGCCTTCACCTTCGGCTACGCGGAGCACCCGGAACTGCTGGCCGCGGCCGGCGCCGAAGTGGTGACGTTCGACCCGCTGCGCGACGAGCGGCTCCCCGGCGACGTGCACGGCCTGGTCATCGGCGGCGGTTTCCCCGAGGAGCACGCCGCCGCCCTGTCCGCCAACGCGCCGCTCCGGGCCCAGGTCGCGGACCTGGCCCGGGCGGGCGCCCCGGTCCTGGCCGAGTGCGCGGGCCTGCTTTACCTGGCCCGTTCCCTGGACGGGCACCCGATGTGCGGAGTGCTGGACGCCGACGCCGCGATGACCGGCCGGCTCACCCTCGGCTACCGCGACGCCGTCGCCGCGGCCGCGTCCCCGCTCGCGCCGGCCGGCTCCCGGGTGCACGGGCACGAGTTCCACCGCACCGCCGTCCAGCCCGCCGGGGAGACCGCCGGCCGGGCTTCCGGCGCGGCGGCCGGGGCCTGGCACTGGAAGGCGCAGTCCGGCTCAGCTGTCACTGAGGGCTTCGTCCAGGGCCGGGTGCACGCGTCCTACCTGCACGTCCACTGGGCCGGCATCCCGGGCGCGGCGGACCGCATCACCGCGGCGGCCCGTGAGTACCAGGCGGCGAAGGACGCCGGGGAACCAGCTGCGCCGACCCTGAATTCGAGGTATCCGGTCCGGTAATGTCAGCCAGGCGCACCGGCGTTCCCGCCCGCGTTCCGCACGGCCGGAGGAGTCATGTTGCCCGCCTGGATCTGCGTGACCTGCGGTAACCATTGCGATCGAGCAGGTCCGGCAGCTCGGCGGCCTGCGCGCGGTGGCCGCGAGTCACCCGCACTTCCACGGAGCGATGGCCAAGTAGGGCGACGCGTTCGGCGGCGGCGGCGAGGAGACCGAGATCGGGACCGGAGCCACGGCCCAGTGGGTCAGTGACGTCCCGCATACCTACACCGCACTCGGGGACGGCCCGGTGGAGTCCGTGCTCGTCATCCGCTCCCCGGCCGGGTGACCGGTCACCCGGCAAGTCGGGTTATAAGGCGAGCTGCAGCCCGGCAGCCCCGTCGAGCCGACTGTTCAGCGGGTGCC
>DASWUW010001321.1:0-2744 GCA_036406335.1 Trebonia sp. | reverse complement strand
CGGCCGGCGCCGGTTCAGCGAGAAGGACCTGGAATGGCTCACCCTCATCACCCGGCTGCGCGAGACCGGCATGCCGGTCAGCGACATGCAGCGCTACGCGGAACTGGTGCGGTCGGGGGCCGGCGAAGCCGAGCGTATCGAGCTGCTGGAGCGGCACCGCGCGGAAGTGCGCCGGGCCCTCGCGGCCCAGCGGGAATGCCTCAAGCTGCTCAACTCCAAGATCGACACGTACGCGCGCCGCATCCGCGACGCGCGAGCAGACGCGTAGGAAGAAGAGGCTGGAAATGCGTACCGTCAAGCTAGGCGACCTGACTGTCTCCGCCCAGGGCCTCGGCTGCATGGGGATGAGCGAGTGGTACGGCGCGGCCGACTGGGACGAGTCCGTCGCCACGATCCACGCGGCGCTGGACGCCGGCGTGACCTTCCTCGACACGGCCAACGTCTACGGCGACGGTCACAACGAGGTCCTGGTCGGCCGGGCGATCGCGCACCGCCGGGACGAGGTGCAGCTGGCCACCAAGTTCGGCATCGAGCGGGCCGGCGGCGACGGCGCCACCCGGGTGATCCGGGGCGAGCGGAACTACGTCAAGCGGTCGGCCGAGGCTAGCCTGATGCGTCTCGGGGTCGAGGTCATCGACCTCTACTACCTGCACCGCCCGCCGCAGACGGCCGAAATCGAGGAGACCGTCGGCGCGATGGCCGAGCTAGTCGCCGAGGGCAAGGTCCGTTACCTGGGCCTGTCCGAGGTGAACAGCGACCTGCTGCACCGCGCCTGCGCCGTGCACCCGATCACCGCGGTCCAGAGCGAGTACTCGCTCTGGACCCGCGACCTGGAGACCGACGTGCTCGACGCGCTGCGGGAACTCAACGTCGGGCTGGTGCCGTACTCGCCGCTCGGCCGCGGCTTCCTTACCGGCACGGTGGACGTCGGCGCGCTTGGCGCGAAGGACTTCCGGGCGCGGAACGCGCGTTTCAGCGGTTCGGCGCTAACCGCCAACCAGGCGATCGCCGACACCGTAGGCAAGATCGCCGAGGCCAAGGGCGTGGCCCCCGCGCAGGTCGCACTGGCCTGGGTGTACGCCCAGCAGGAGCGGCTCGGCATCCCGGTGGTCCCCATCCCCGGCACCAAGCGGGTCAGGTGGCTCGAGCAGAACATCACCGCCCTCGACGTCACCCTCACCACGCAGGAGCTGGCCGTGCTCGACCCGCTGGGCCGCCAGGTGGCCGGCGCCCGCTACTAGGCCGCGCCCTGCCTATCCGGGCGGCCGCGCCGGGACCTGACCCCGGCGGGGCCGACGGGGACGACGAACAACCGGGGGAAAGTCCGCGGAGGCACTGTCGACGAAGTTGCGGGCGACTTCGGTGAGCCGCTGATTGGTATTGCGGGCGTACTCGCGCAGCATCCGGAACGCCTGCTCCATGTTGATGCCGAGCCGCTCGGCGAGTTTGCCTTTGGCCTGCTCGATGATGACCCGGCTGTTCAGGGCGCCCTGCAGCTGCTCAGCGGCGATGCCGTTACGGCGTACGCTTCGTTCCTGCAGGAGCCCGATCGTGGCCACGTCGGCCATGGCCTGGCCGATCCGCAGGTCCTCACCGCTGAAAGCGGCGGTTTCGGTACTGAACAGGTTCAGCGCACCGACGACTTCGTCCCGCAGCCGCATCGGCAGCGCCTGGACCGTTCCGAACCCGGCGCCGGCCGCCGCGGCCGCGAACCGCGGCCACCGCTGAACCGGCCCGTGCAGGCCGGCCGCCGTGACCGGCCGGCCGGTCCGCACACAGTCCAGGCCGGGGCCCTGCTTATTTTCGATCTGAAACAGTCCTAGCAGCCGGGCGGCCTCGCTGGAGGCAGCTACCGCCCGCAACTCGCCGTTCGGTCCGGCGAGCAGCACATCGGCGGCGGACGCGGACAGCAGCTCGACACTGCGGTCGGTGAGTTTGTGCAGGAAGTCGATGATGTCAAAGTCGGCCACCAGGGTGTCCGCCAGCTCCACCAAGATCTCCGGTAGCAGTTGGTCGTCCATCGGAGGCCTCCTTTCGTCACTAGACGGCAAGACGCGTTACCCGGCCGCAGGCGGAAGTAACCGGTTTCCGGTAACGCTTGCCGGGGAGCAGCCACGGGCGGGGTGGCCTCGTTGTCTGGTTACGGCTGGCCAGGTCCCCGCCGACTGCATCCCTCGGCCTGGCCGGGGCCGTCACTCACCGGACAAACGGCGACTTAATGCGCATTATCGCGGGACGGGTTGCGGTCTGGTCGGCCTCCGGGCCGACAGCAGGCACCGGGGTGGCGGGAGCGGTGGCCCGGTTTTACGGGACCGGCGGCGAAACGGCCGCGGTGTTCGCCTTCCCGCTGGCCGTGGGGGCAATCCGGCTAGGGGTGCTGGGGCTGTACCGGGAAAAGCCCGGCTCGCTCGGCCCGGGCGCCCTGGCGGATGTCCCGGAGTGCACCGACACCGCTTTGCGGCTGCTGCTGGGCTCCCGGGCCGGGACGGACGACGGCACCGGGCCGTGGGCGCGGGTAGACGTGTGCCGCTCTGGACCCTGCCGGTGCACCCGATCAGTACCGGGTGAGCAGAAGGGAACGGGAGCGCGATGAGCGCGCGTGATTCCGTGGACCTGGAGGTCTTGCTGCGAACAGCCGAGCGGGCGCGGGGCTGGGGGTCGTGGCTGCGGCTGGTCGTCCCTGACCCGGATGCCCGAAAGCTGGTCCGGCTGCTGACCCGGAACGGGGCCGTGCCGGTGCACGC
>DASWUW010001320.1:0-1625 GCA_036406335.1 Trebonia sp. | reverse complement strand
CGGCAGCACTACTGGCCCCGCGGTGCCGCGGCCGGCGCGGGCGACCTGACCGCGGCCGGCCTCGGCTCGACCGGCCACCCGCTGCTCGGCGCGGCGGTGGAGCTGGCCGCGGGGGACGCGGTGCTGCTGACCGGCCGGCTGTCGGCGGCGGCTCTGCCCTGGCTGGCCGACCACGCGGTGGCCGGCGTGGTCCTCGTGCCGGGCACCGCCTTCGTGGAGATCGCCGCCGTGGCCGCGCACCGGGCAGGCTGCGGCCGGATCGAAGAGCTCACGATCGAGGCCCCGCTGGCGCTTCCGGCCCAAGCCGGGATCCAGGTCCAGGCGACGGTCGCCGCGGCGGACGCGGCCGGGCGGCGCGAACTGCACGTCCACGCCCGGACCGGGGACGACGCGCCCTGGACGCGGCACGCCAGCGGCCTGCTCAGCCCGGCCGGGCCCGCCCCCCTGGACCGGGCCGGGGAATTCCTGGCCTGGCCGCCGCCCGGCGCGGAGCCGGTTGACGTAGCCGGCCTGTACAGCCGGCTGGACGCCAACGGTTACGGGTACGGGCCGGCTTTCCGCGGCCTGACCGCGGCCTGGCGGCGCGGCGGCGACGTGTTCGCCGACATCGCCCTGCCGGAGCCGGCCGCCACTACGGCCGGGGCCTACGGCATTCACCCCGCGCTGCTCGACGCGGCCCTGCACCCGGCGGTCCTCGCCGGCCGAGATGACGCTGACCACGACGACCGGACCGGGGCCGGCCGGGACGGGGCCGGCCGCGGCCCTCAGCTCCCGTTCTCCTGGTCCGGCATCTCCCTGCACCAGCCGGGGGCGCGCTCGCTGCGGGTACGGCTGTCCCGCGACGCGACGGGCGCCCTGACGCTGGACGCGGCGGACGCCGCCGGCACACCGGTGGTATCGGCCGCGCGGCTGGTGCTCCGCCCGGTCAGCGCCGCCGCGCTCACCGCCGCCCAGGGCAGCGTGGCCGACGCGCTGTTCACGGTGGAGTGGGTGCCGGCCACCGACGCCCCGGACACTGTCCTCCCGGCCACCCTGGCTGCGGTCGCCTCCGGTGGCCAGTTCGCGGGCGCGGGCCTTCCCGTCTACCCGGACCTGGGCGCACTGGCGGCCGCGGTGGCCGCCGGGGAGCCGGCCCCGGACGCGGTGCTGGCCTGCGCCGTAGCCGCACCGGAAGCCGCCGGTGACCGCGCCGCCGATGACCCCGCCGCCGACGGGACCCACGCCGGCGCGACCGCGCGCCGGGTGACCAGCCAGGTGCTGGCGCTGCTCAAGGAGTGGCTGAGCCTGCCGGCCGCGGACGCGGCCCGGCTGGCGTCCACCCGGCTGGTCATCGTGACCAGCGGGGCGGTCGCGGTGACGGCGGACGAGGCGGTGGCCGACCTGCCGGGTGCCGCCGCGCTCGGGCTCGCGCGCTCGGCCCAGGCGGAGAACCCGGGCCGGATCATCCTGGCCGACCTGCCTGTCCTGGCCGGCGACGACCCGGCGGACCGGGCCGCCGCGCTGACCGTGCTCGCCGCCGCGCTGGCCGGCCCGGAGCCGGAGATCGCGCTGCGCGGGCCGCAGGTCTACGCGCGGCGGATCACCCGCCCGGCGCCCGCCCCCGGGAGCACCGCCCCGGAGAGGAC
>DASWUW010001319.1:0-5592 GCA_036406335.1 Trebonia sp. | reverse complement strand
GAGAGGTGGTCCAGGCGGACAGGTCCGCGGCAGCCCCGGCCTTGCGGATCCTCGCCCGGCAGCCCGGCCCGTAGCCTGCGGTAATGCTTTCGGCTGACCTCAACGGGCGGCCGCAGCGCATGCAGCGGTGCGTCTCGCTGGTGGTCTCGGTGCTGGCCATTACCGCTCTCCTCACTTGTCGGTGTATGAACACCACTATAACATGGTGTATGAACACCTAGGCAAGGAGGAATGCAAAATGAGCAATACACCCAGTAGGATTCCGGGCATGCCCAACCAGCCCAAGACCCCAGTCCGCGGTATCCGCGTAGACGAGGACCTGTGGCGCGCTGCACAAGAGAAGGCCGAGGCCGAGGGACGCACGATGACGGCGGTGCTTGTCGCCTACCTGAAGCGATACGTCGCCACCCCGACGCGCAGGAAGGCCGACGCTGAAGAGTGAGTGCGGTCCACGCGCTGGCGCACATCCGGCGCACATCACCATGGGATGATGCCGGATTCAATGGGATGTATTGAGACCAGAAATCCCAGGTCAGCAGCGATTGTGGGGGAGAAGGGCAGGTCGCGCAGGGGAAGGTGTTCGTTCGCCGAGGGCTACCACCAGCAGTACCTGTACAAGGTGCCGCGCGGTTACTGCCCGGACCACAGCACCGGCGTGAGCTGCCCGGTGGGCCTCATCAAGGCCGATTAAGCGGTTTTTTCGAGGTCGGCCTGCCTCAGCCCTACATGATCACGGAGACTTGCACCCTCCCCGGGGGAGAAGTTCTCCGCGATCATGAAGGGGCTGCCTGCTAGTTGACTTCCCAGGTGTCGCCGCCGGCCAGCAGCGCGGCCAGGTCGCCCTCGCCGCTGGAACGGGCGGTGTCGATCTGGGCCGCCATCGCGTCGTCGTAGGACCCGCGCTCGACCGCGCGGAACACGCCGATCGGGGTGTGGGTGAAGTCGTAGCTGTCCAGGCGCGACAGGGTGAACGCGTAGGACGGGTCGGCCAGCGTCGCGTCGTGCACGATCAGCTCGGCGGCGGGCACCGAGCTGGCGATGACGGTCTCGATCGACCCGTAGCGCCCGTAGGTGAGCCCCAGGGACCCGTCGGGGCCAAAGCGGATCTGCTCGCCGTGCACCAGCCGGATCAGGCCCGGGGCCTTGGGCTCCTTGATCGGAGCGAACGCGTCGTCGTTGAAGATCGGGCAGTTCTGGAAGATCTCGATGAACGCGGAGCCCTTGTGGTCGGCCGCCGCGCGCAGCACCGACTGCAGGTGCTTGCGGTCGGAGTCGACCGAGCGGGCCACGAACGAGGCCTCGGCCCCGAGCGCGAGTGACAGCGGGTTAAACGGGTGGTCGAGCGACCCGTAAGGCGTTGACTTGGTGACCTTGCCCTGCTCGGACGTGGGGGAGTACTGGCCCTTGGTCAGCCCGTAGATCCGGTTGTTGAACAGCATGATCTTGATGTTGACGTTGCGGCGCAGCGCGTGGATCAGGTGGTTGCCGCCGATGGACAGCGCGTCGCCGTCACCGGTGATCACCCAGACCGACAGGTCCTGCCGGGACGAGGCCAGGCCGCTGGCGATGGCCGGCGCGCGGCCGTGGATGGAGTGCATGCCGTAGGACGACACGTAGTACGGCAGCCGGGAGGAGCAGCCGATGCCGGAGACCACGACCACGTTCTCCCGCGGCACCTGCAGTTCGGGCAGGAACGCCTGGAAGGCGGCCAGGATCGCGTAGTCCCCGCAGCCGGGGCACCAGCGGACCTCCTGGTCCGACTTGAAGTCCTTGGCCGCGAGGCCCTCCGCCTTGGGGACGAGGGTGAGGGAACGGAAACGGCCGGTCTCGTTCTGCAGGTCTGTCATGCGGAGAGCACTTCCTCGATCGCCTCGGCCAGTTCGGCCGCACGGAACGGCAGGCCGCGGACGCGGTTGTAGGAGATCACGCCGACCAGGAACTTGCCCCGCAGCAGCAGCGCGAGCTGCCCCAGGTTAATCTCCGGTACGAGCACCTTGTCGTAGGAGCGCAGCACCTCGCCCAGGTTGGACGGGAACGGGTTCAGGTGCCGCAGGTGCGCCTGAGCCACGTCGTGCCCGTCCCGGCGGGCCCGGCGGACGGCGGCGCCGATCGAGCCGTAGGTGGAACCCCAGCCGAGTACCAGCAGCCTGGCCTGCCCGGAGGGGTCGTCGACGGCGAGCGGGGGGATCGAGGCGGCGATGCCGTCGATTTTCGCCTGCCGGGTGCGCACCATCAGGTCGTGGTTGTCCGGGTCGTAGGAGATGTTCCCCGAGCCGTCGGCCTTCTCGATGCCGCCGATGCGGTGCTCGAGGCCGGGGGTACCGGGGATCGCCCACGGACGGGCCAGGGTCTGCGGGTCACGGGCGAACGGCTGGAACTCCGTGCCGTCCTCGGCGGCGGCGGCGAAGGCGAACCCGGCCGACAGGTCGGGCAGCTCCGCCACCTCGGGTACCCGCCACGGCTCGGAGCCGTTGCCCAGGTAACCGTCGGACAGCAGAATCACCGGGGTGCGGTAGGTGATCGCGATCCGCGCCGCCTCGATCGCCGCGAAGAAGCAGTCGGACGGGCTCTGGGCGGCGATCACCGGGACCGGCGACTCGCCGTTACGCCCGTACAGGGCCATCAGCAGGTCGGTCTGCTCGGTCTTGGTCGGCATGCCGGTCGACGGACCCGCCCGCTGCACGTCCACCACCAGCAGCGGCAGTTCCACCGACACGGCCAGGCCCACGGTCTCCGCCTTCAGCAGCATCCCGGGACCGGAGGTGGTGGTCACCGCGAGCGAACCGCCGAAGGCCGCACCGAGCGCGGAGCTGGCCGCGCTGATCTCGTCCTCGGCCTGGAAGGTGCGGACGCCGAACTTCTTGTGCTTGGACAGCTCGTGCAGGATGTCGGAGGCCGGGGTGATCGGGTAGGAGCCGAGAAACAGCGGCAGCTTCGACAGCTGGCCGGCCGCGACCAGGCCGTAGGCCAGCGCGAGGTTGCCGGTGATGTTGCGGTAGCGCCCAGGGGCGATCGGGGCCGGCTTGACCTCGTACCGGACCACGAAGTCCTCGGTGGTCTCGCCGTAGTTCCAGCCCGCCGTGAACGCGGTGACGTTCGCCTTGTAGATCTCGGGCTGGCGGCCGAACTTGGCCTCCAGGAAGCCCAGCGTTCCCTCCGACGGCCGGCCGTAGAGCCAGGACAGCAGGCCGAGGGCGAACATGTTCTTCGCCCGCTCGGCGTCCTTGCGCGAGATGTCCTGGTCTTCCAGGGCCTTGACGGTCAGCGAGGTAAGCGGGACCGGGTGCAGCCGGTAGCCGTCGAGCGAGCCGTCCTCCAGCGGGTTCGCCGCGTACCCGACCTTGGTCAGGTTCCGCTTGGTGAACTCGTCGGTGTTGACGATGATGTCGCCGCCGCGGCGCAGGTCGCCGATGTTCGCCTTGAACGCGGCGGGGTTCATCGCGACGAGCACGTCCGGGTCATCCCCGGGGGTGAGGATCTCGTGATCCGCGAAGTGCAGCTGGAAACTGCTCACGCCGGGCAGGGTGCCTGCCGGGGCGCGGATCTCCGCGGGGAAGTTGGGCAGTGTCGACAGGTCGTTCCCGAAGACCGCGGTCTCCTGGGTGAACCGGTCGCCGGTGAGCTGCATGCCGTCACCGGAGTCTCCGGCGAACCGGATGACTACGTGGTCAAGCTCCTGGACCTGCTTGGTCACAGCGCAAAGCCTCCTCCGCACGCCAGGCCGTCGCCCGTGTACAGCTGCCACCCCTACGGCCGGGGGCGTGAGTGTAGGACGGGACAAAGTTTACGCGGCCTGGAGGGTTCCCTGACTGTGTGATCAGGGTCACATGATGGTCGGATCGTGCCACACTTGCTTCACGGCTATCGATAGAATTGTAGAACAAGATCATTCTGTTGTCCCTCGTCGGCCGTTTGACGTGCGGAAACTTAATGACTCGGCGAGTCGTTGAATAGTTTGTACCGTGCGGTCTGCGGACGCCCGCACGGGCGTCCGGTGCGGTCCGGCGCGAGTGACGTCAATGTCATGCCAGGAAGGGAGCACGGTGCGCTGGTACCGGTTGCGCGCGGCGCTGTGCGTCGCCGCGCCGTGCGCCGCCCTGCTGGCCGGCGCGGCCCTGTGGCTCGGGCTGACCGGCGCCGCGGCCGTCTGCTCGCTCCTCGTAGCGCTCGGCTGGATCATTTACTTCCAGGCCGAACGCAGGGTGCTGGCCGCCCTCGGCGCCCGCCCCGTCAGTGAGGTGGAGCGGCCCGGCCTGTACCGGCTCGTGCAGGACCTCGCGCGCGCCGCCCGGCTGCCGGTGCCCCGGCTGTTCGTGTCCCCGGCGGCGCAGCCGAACATCCTCACCATCGGCTGCAGCTCACGGTCGGCCGCGGTTTGCTGCACCGAGGGACTGCTCACGCTGCTGTCGCCGGCCGAGCTGCGCGCGGTGCTGGCCCACGAGCTGGCGCACATCGCCCGGCGGGACGTCGCGATGTCTTCCTGGTCGGCCGGCCTGGTGTCGCTGGTCGCGCCCAGCCCCCTGATCGCCGTGCTGCTGCACGTCACCGCCCCGTCCAGCCGCGAGTACGGCGCCGACATCGACGGCGCGCTGCTCACCGGTGACCCGCTGACCCTGGCCCGCGCGCTGCGCAAGATCGACTTCGCGGCCGCCGCGCGGCCGCTGCGGCCCAGTGGACCGCTGGCGGCAGCCAGCCCGCTGATGATCGCCCACCCGTTCCCGCTCGACGGGCTCGGCGGCCGGCTGAGCACCCACCCGCCGGCCAGCGAGCGGGCCCGCCGCCTGGAGGCGCTGTCCGGCGGCCCCGGGGCGGCCGGCCGGCTCAGCGGTAGTTGACGAACTGCACCGCGAAGTCGAAGTCCTGGCCTTTGAGCAGGCTGATCACCGACTGCAGGTCGTCCCGGCTCTTGGACGACACCCGCAGCTCCTCACCCTGGACCTGAGCCTTGACCCCTTTGGGGCCCTCGTCCCGGATGATCTTGGACACCTTCTTGGCGTTGTCCTGGGTGATGCCCTCCTTGAGGGCGACCGCGATCCGGTACTCCTTGCCCGACGCCTTGGGGTCGGCCGGGTCGAGGTGCTTGAGGGAGACTCCCCGCTTGACCAGCTTGTCCTTGAATACGTCGAGGACGGCGCTGGCGCGCTCCTCGCTGTTGGCGCGGATCTCCACGGCGTCATCGCCGGACCACGCGATGGAGGCACCGACCCCGCGGAAGTCAAAGCGGTTGCTGATCTCCTTGGCGGCCTGGTTGAGCGCGTTGTCGGCTTCCTGCCGGTCAATTTTCGAGACAACGTCGAAGCTGGACTCAGAAGGCATGAGCCTTAGGGTAGACGGGTATGCTGCCGGTCGTCACATCGGACGGGAAGGCAACCTGGCGCGGGCACGGCCGGCTCCACGTCGCAACCAGTCGCGATGTCCGCTATATTTCTCTCTGCTGCCGTCATACGGCGGCGCCCGGCAGGTTGCCCGAGTGGCCAAAGGGAACGGTCTGTAAAACCGTCGGCTCAGCCTACGTTGGTTCGAACCCAACACCTGCCACACGCTGCGATGATGGCCCGCTAGCTGCGAATTCTCGTGCTAGCGGGCCGTTTC
>DASWUW010001318.1:0-3583 GCA_036406335.1 Trebonia sp. | reverse complement strand
GGGCTAAGAACCTGGCCCCGGGAGATTCATCATGGTTGTTACGGACACAGCACGGCGGTCAGCGGGCAGCGGCCGGCCGGGCGGGCTGAAGCAGACGGTTTGGTCGGGTCTGCTGGCCGGCGTGGGCCTGGTGGCCTTTATCGACGAGACCGTGTTCCACCAGCTGCTGCACTGGCATCACTTCTACGACAAATCCACCCTGGCCGCGGGTCTGGTGTCGGACGGGATCTTCCACGCGGGCGGCTTCACCGCCATGGTCGCGGGCCTGTTCCTGCTGGCCGACGCGGCGCGGCGCGGCACCTTTATTCCCAAGCGCTGGGGGGGCGCCCTGCTGCTCGGCGCCGGCGGGTTCCAGCTTTACGACGGGATCGTGCAGCACAAGATCCTGCGGCTGCACCAGATCCGCTACCACGTCACGATCTGGCCCTACGACCTGACGTGGGACGGCATCGCGGTGATCATGCTCGCCTGCGGCGTCTTCCTTATGCTCGGGCGGGCCCGGCCGGCCCGGTCCGGCCTCTTCCGCACCGCACCCGGCGGCCCGGCCGCGGACTCATGATCGAGCTGATTCCGCTGGGTCTGACGCTGCTGGCCGCGGGCGGGTACCTGGCCGGCCTCCGCCAGCTACGGCGGCGCGGCCACCGGTGGCCCCGGGCTCGTACCGCCTGCCTGGTGGCCGGCGCGCTCGCGGTGGCGGCGGCGCTGCTGCCGCCCGTCTCCGCTCACGACCAGCGGTTCGGGGTTCACGTCCTCCAGCACCTGCTGCTCGGCATGGCCGCCCCGGCCCTGCTCGCCCTGTCGGCACCGGTCACGCTGGCGCTGCGCACCGCGCCGCCAGGGGCCCGCCGGGTGCTGCTCCGGGTGCTGCACAGCCGCCTGGCCGCGTTCCTGACCGCGCCGGCGGTCGCGGTCACACTGAACCTCGGCGGCCTGTACGCGCTCTACCTGACCCGCCTGTACGAAACCGCTGAGCGCAGCGACCTGATCCATGCTGCCGTCCACCTCCATATGTTCGTGGCCGGCGGCCTGCTCAGCTGGGCGCTCATCGGCATCGACCCGGTCCGCCGCCGCCCGCCCGTGCCCGTGCGCGTGGCTGCCCTCGTCGTGGCATCGGCGGGCCACGACTTTCTCAGCAAGTTCCTGTACGCCCGCGATCTGCCGTTCGGTGGCGGGACCGTCGCAGCCCGGCATTTCGGGGCCGAGCTGATGTACTACGGCGGCACCCTCGTCGACGTGGCGCTCGCCGTCGTCATCATGGCCCAGTGGTACCAGTCGGCAGGGAGAGCCTGGCGCCGGGAACAGCGCCGGGAAGTGGTGTGAAGGGGCAGCGGCCGGGTAACCGGCGGCGCTCAGTCAACCGCTGGAGGAAGTCATGGAACAGCCCGATCAGTCGCCGATTTACCTGCCGGAACAGCGGCCGGAGAACGCTGACCAGATCACCTTCATCGGGACGGCGACGACCGTCATCAGCTTCGCCGGCTTCACCATCTTGACCGATCCGAATTTCCTGCACCGGGGAGACCGGGCCTACCTGGGCCTGGGCCTGAGCACGAGACGGCTGACCGAGCCGGCCCAGTCCATCGGCCAACTGCCCGCTCTGGACTTCATCGTGCTGTCGCACCATCACGGGGATCACTTTGACTGGATCGCGGCCCGGGACCTCGATCACGACCTGCCGGTCGTCACCGAACCGCACGCGGCCCGCAAGCTGCGCTCGCAGGGATTCCGGTCGCCCGTCGGACTGTCAACCTGGCAGTCGCAGACCTTCAGCCGGGGCGACACCCAGGTCCGGGTCACGTCGGTGCCCGCCAAGCACGCTCCCCGGCCGCTGGGGTACGCCCTGCCGCCGGTTATGGGCAGCGTCCTCGACTTCTCCCGCCGCGGGCAGCGGCTGCTGCGCCTGTACATCACCGGGGACACGCTGCTGCACGACGGCATCAGCGCCATTTCCCGCCGGTTTGCCCCCATCGACCTGTGTCTTATCCACCTCGGCGGAACCCGGATCGCCGGGATCCTGCTGACCATGGACGGCCGCCAGGGAGCCGAAGCGCTGCGGGTGATCGGCCCGCGCGAGGCCATCCCCGTCCACTACGACGACTACACGGTGTTCAAGTCGCCGTTGGCGGATTTCCGGCAGGCAGTTAAGGACGCCGGGCTGTCCGTCCGCATCCGCTACCTGGACCGCGGCGAATCCGCCCCGCTTGCTGTGAGCTGAGCAGTCAGGGAGTGTGCACCCGGCCCGGGTGATCGGGCTGCCATTCGATCAGGACGGCGGTCGCGTCGTCGCGCAGTTGACCCTGCTGGTAATCGACGATCGCGCGGTTGAGCCGCCGCAGTGTTTCGGGGGCGGGCAGCGATGCGCTGTTGTGCCGGATGATGAAGTCAGCCAGCCGCTGCAGGCCGAAGAGGGCGCCGTCGGCCGCCCGGCCTTCCGTCACGCCGTCGGTGTAAAGCAGGACGCGGTCCCCGGGCTCCAGTTTTTCCGCCCACACGCCGGTGACCGCATCGTCAGGGGCCGGCTCCCGCCAGCGGGCGGCGACGCTGCCCAAACCGAGCGGCGGCCGCGGCGGGCGGGCTAGTTCCTTGACGGTCCGGCTCCGGATCAGCAACGGCGGCGGGTGCCCGCAGGAGACCCAGGTGAGCAGCCCGGTACCCACGTCGAGGTCGCACAGCAGCGCGGTCACGAACCGCTCGTCTCCGAAGAAGTCGGCGATCGCGTGATCGGCGCGCGCCGCGATGTCGGCCAGCGAGCCGCCCGCCCGGCGGGTACTGCGACACGAGGCGATGCCCACGCTCGCGAGCATGCCCGCCGACAGATCGTGCCCGAGCGCGTCAAAGATCGACACGTGCAGGTGATCGTCAAGGAGGGAGTAATCGAAGGCGTCCCCGCCGGCGTCGTAGGCCGGTTCCAGTGACGCGGACACCAGGACCCGGTCGGTCGCGAACGTCCGCGGGGGCAGGAACGCCCAGATCAGCTCCGCCTGCAGTGCCATCTCCCGGCTGCGCTGGGTCTGCGCGTACGTGTCGCTGTAGCCGGTCTTCGCCTCGACCATCAGGCCGGCCAGGGAAGCGAGCGCCCGGTAGCAGTCAAGCATCGGCTGGCTGACGTCCGCCACCGTCAGGCTCAGCACCCCGAGCCGGGCGGTGCCGTCCACCAGCGGGATCCATACCTGGTGGTCAGTCCCGGCGCCGTCGGCGCCGTGTACCCGGGACACCTGGATCGTCACCGTCTGGTAGGCGCGCCCGGCCAAGGTGGAGTCGACCGGCAGCGTATCCGCATCCCGGGCTTCTCCAGCCGGCAGCGGCGTCAGCTCCCGCTGCTGCAGGTCCACCAGGTAAATCCGGGCCGCGGACACGCCTAGCGGGAGCGCCGCCTCCGTCAGCACGGCGCTCACATCAGCCGGCCGCATCACGTGCGACCGGCTCAGCAACTCGGCAATCACCCGGCCAGCGACCGCGTCCAGGTCGCTTTGGGAATCATCCGGACCGACGCCCTCCATCAACCCTTCAGGTCGCGACATATCAACCTTGCTCCTCGGCCTGCGGGCGACGCGGTTCTCCTGTCGACAGGATACGCACGGGT
>DASWUW010001317.1:0-7046 GCA_036406335.1 Trebonia sp. | reverse complement strand
TCGACGACGACGGCCAGGCCCTGCTCGCCGCCGTCACAGCCGCCTGCCCCCGCCTCGCCGAACTCCACCGCCTCATCCGCGGCTTCGCCGAGATGATGAACGCCCTCACCGGCTACAAAGACCTCGACAACTGGCTCGCCGCCGCCGAAAACAGCGGCCTGCCGCCCCTGGAGTCATTCGCCCGCGGCATCCGCAAAGACCACGACGCCGTCCGCCGCGGCCTCACCCTGCCCTACAGCAGCGGCAAAGTCGAAGGCACCGTCAACAAGATCAAGCTGCTCAAACGCCAGACCTACGGCCGCGCCAGCTTCAACCTCCTCCGCCAGCGCATCCTCCTCGCCTGACCCGCAAATAACAGCACGAGATTTGGGCCAGAGCCCGGAAGGTTTCCTGTAGACGGAGCCTTTAACCCGTCCTGGCCGGGGAGAACTTCCGGGATCAGGCTGCTATTGCGGATAGCGCCCGTTTGGTCAGCGTGCTGGGCGAGAGCTGCGCGCTGACGCCGAGCCAGCGTACGCGGGGGTCGCGCCGGAACCAGGATTCCTGGCGGCGGGCGAAACGGCGGGTGGCGCGGACGGTCTCGTCCCGGGCCTGGTCGCTGGTCAGCTCGCCGTCCAGGCTGCGGAGCAGCTGCCGGTAGCCGAGCGCGCGGCTCGCGGTCTTGCCGTCGCGCAGGCCGCGGGCGGCCAGCTCGCGTACCTCGGCGGCAAAGCCGGCCGCCCACATGCGGTCGACGCGGTCGGCGATCCGGCGGTCGAGCTCCGCCCGCTCGACCTGGACGCCGAGCTGGATCGCGGGACGGCCCCCGTCGTAGCCGGGCATCGTCGCGCTGAACGGGCGCCCGGACAGCTCGATGACCTCCAGCGCGCGCACGATCCGGCGGCCGTTGCCGGGAAGGATCGCGGTGGCGGCGGCCGGGTCAGCGTCCCGCAGGCGGTCGTAGAGCGGCGCCGGGCCGGACGCGGCCAGTTCGCGCTCCAGCCGCGCGCGGATCCGCTCGTCGGTACCGGGAAATTCCAGGTCGCCCAGCACGGCCCGGATGTACAGGCCGGAGCCGCCGGTCACGATGGGGACCAGGCCGCGGTCCTCGATGTCGGCGACGACCGCGTCGGCCAGCTCCTGGTACTCGGCCGCGCTCGCGGTCCGGGTCACGTCCCACACGTCGAGCAGGTGATGCGGGACGCCCCGGCGCTCCGCCACGGTGAGCTTGGCCGTTCCGATGTCCATGCCCCGGTAGAGCTGCATCGAGTCGGCGTTGATGACCTCGCCGCCGAGGGCGAGCGCGAGGTCGACCGCCAGGTCGGACTTGCCCGCGGCGGTCGGGCCGACAACCGCGATCAGTGTCATGTGCGCCTCGGGCGGGTCAGCCGCGGCGGCCGGGCATGCCGAGCAGCACCGGCGCCGGGTTGGGACTGTCCGCTGCCGGAGCGGCCGCAGCCGCGGCCGCGGGCTGGCGTGCCTCCCAGGCGTCGCCCGCCCGGGTGCGGCGGACCTCTAGAGGGGCGTCGTCGGCGCGCAGGTAGTGCGGCGCGGCGCTGGTGACGCGGGTGGTGACGACGTCGCCGGGGCGCGGGCGGGTGCCGTGCGGGGTGAAGTGAACCAGGCGGTTGTCCCGGGCGCGGCCGGACAGGCGGTGCGTAGCGGCGTCCTTGCGGCCCTCGCCCTCGGCCATCAGGACCTCGACGACCGTGCCGTCCTGCTTCGCGTTCTCCTCCTCCGCGAGCTGCGACACGAGCGCGGCGAGCCGGTCGTAGCGCTCCTGGACCACCGGCCGGGGCACCTGGTCCGCCATGGTGGCGGCGGGGGTGCCCGCCCGGATCGAGTACTGGAAGGTGAAGGCGGAGGAGAACCGGGCCTGCCGGACCAGGTCCAGTGTGTCCTGGAAATCCCGCTCGGTCTCGCCCGGGAAGCCGACGATGATGTCGGTGGTGATCGCCGCGTGCGGGATGTGGCGGCGCACGTTGTCCAGGATCGCCAGGTAGCGGTCACGGCGGTAGGCGCGGCGCATCGCCTTCAGGACGGTATCGGAGCCGGACTGCAGCGGCATGTGCAGGCTGGGCATCACGTTCGGCGTGTCGCGCATCGCCTCGATCACGTCGTCGGTGAAGTCACGCGGGTGGGGCGAGGTGAACCGGACCCGTTCCAGGCCCGCTATCTCCCCGCAGGCGCGCAGCAGCTTGCCAAACGCCAGCTGGTCGCCGAACTCGGCGCCGTAGGAGTTCACGTTCTGGCCGAGCAGGGTGACCTCGATGACCCCGGCGTCGGCCAGGGCCCGGACCTCGTCCAGGATGTCCCCGGGGCGGCGGTCCTTCTCCTTGCCCCGCAGCGCCGGGACGATGCAGAAGGTGCAGGTGTTGTTGCAGCCGACCGAGACCGAGACCCAGGCCGAGTACGCGGACTGGCGGCGGGCCGGCAGCAGCGACGGGAATGTGGTGAGGGTTTCCTCAAACTCCACCTGGGCCTGCTCGCGCTCGCGGGCGCGCTCGAGCAGCTTCGGCAGGGCGCCGATGTTGTGCGTGCCGTAGACGACGTCGACCCAGGGAGCACGCTCGGTGATCTTCTGCCGCTCCATCTGGGCCAGGCAGCCGCCGACGGCGATCTGCATGCCCTGGTGCGCCTTCTTCGCCGGGAGAAGCTGACCGAGGTTCCCGTACAGCCGGTCGGCGGCGTTCTCGCGCACCGCGCAGGTGTTGAACACCACCAGGTCCGGGGGCTCGTGCTCGCCGGCCTTGACGTAGCCGGCGTCCTCGAGCAGCCCCGCGACCCGCTCGGAGTCATGCACGTTCATCTGGCACCCGTAGGTGCGGATCTCGTACGTACGTCCTTCTCCCACCTGACCAGGATAGGGGCGGACGCGCACCGGCAGTGCTGCGCGTGATATTGGATGGGGGCATGACTGACATCGCTGCCTTTGGGACCTGGAAGTCACCGATCAGCGCCGCCGACGTGGCCCGGGGGGCGGCCGGGGTCTCCTACCCGACGATCGCCGGGGACGAGGTCTGGTGGCAGGAGCGGCGCCCGTCCGAGGGCGGCCGGACGACGATCATGGCCTCGGCGGGCGCGTCCGCCGCTGCCCGGGAGCTGCTTCCCGCTCCGTGGAACGCCAGGAACCGGGTGCACGAGTACGGCGGCCAGTCTTACCTGCCCGTCCCGTCACTGTCCCCGGCGGGCGGGTTCGACCTCGTGTTCGCCAACTTCGCCGACCAGCGGCTGTACACCGCGGGCGGGCCGGTGGAGGCGGGCGGCGAGCCGTCGCCGCTGACGCCGGCCGAGGGCGGCTTCCGCTTCGCGGACCTGGTGCTTTCCCCCGACTCGGCCGAGATCTGGTGCGTACGGGAGACGGTGCTGCCGCTGGACGGCGCCGAACCGCCGGCCGGCTTCCACGTCGGCGGCGGCCTGGCGGTACGCCGGGAGATCGTCGCGGTGCCGGTCGACGGGTCGGCCGCGGCCGACCCGGCCGCGATCCGGGTCCTCGTCTCCGGAGCGCAGTTCTTCGCCTTCCCGACGCCGTCACCGGACGGCACCCAGCTGGCCTGGATCAACTGGAACCACCCGAACATGCCCTGGGACGGCACCGAGCTGCGGGTCGGCCCGGTATCCGGCCGCCCCGTGCCGGTCGCGGAGGCCACCCTGGTGATGGGCGGGGCGGAGGAGTCGGTGCTCGCTCCGCGGTGGCGGGATGAGTTCACCCTCTACGTGATCTCCGACACCTCCGGCTGGTGGAACCTCTACGAGGTCGCGGCGGCGGGCGGTACCCCGCGGCCGCTGCACCCGCTGGCGGAGGAGTTCGCCGGGCCGCTTTGGCAGCTCGGCGGGCGGCCGTTCGAGCTGCTGGCCGACGGGCGCCTGGCGGTGCTGCACGGACTCGGCGAGCACCGGCTCGCGCTGCTCGACCCCGCCTCCGGCGAGCTGGCCGACGTCAGCCTGCCCGGCTTCCGCACCACGAACGGGGAAATCGCGGTGGCCGGCCACGCGATCGCCACGGTGGCGGGCGGGCCGCGTACGCCCTGGACCGTGCTGCGCGTCCGGGCCGGCGGGGAGTTCGAGGCCATGCAGGGCCAGCGGACGGACGCAGCTGACCCCGCCTACCTGCCGGACGCGCTCCCGGTGCGGCTGTCCCGCGGCCCGGACGACGGCGTGGTCCACGCCATCGTCTACGCGCCGGTCAATCCCGGTACCAACGGGCCGGACGGCGAACTGCCGCCCTTCCTGGTGCACGTGCACGGCGGTCCGACCGCAAGCTCGCTGCCCGTCCTGTCGATGGAGAAGGCGTTCTTCACCAGCCGCGGCATCGGCGTGATCGACGTGAACTACGGCGGCTCGGCCGGCTACGGCCGCGCCTACCGCAACCGGCTGCGCGGTCAGTGGGGCATCGTCGACGTGGCCGACGCCTATACCGCCGCCCTGGGCCTCGCCGCCTCCGGCGACGCCGACCGGGCCCGGCTGGGCATCCGGGGCGGCTCGGCCGGCGGCTGGACCGCTCTCGCCGCCGTGACCAGCGGTCCGGCACTTACCGGAACCACGGAGGCGGTCTTCGCCGCCGCCACGTCCTACTACGGCGTCTCCGACTTGCGTCCGTTCGCGGTCGACACCCACGACTTCGAGTCCCGCTACCTCGACGGCCTCGTCGGGCCGCTCCCGGAGGCGGACGCGATCTACGCAGAGCGGGCCCCGGTCGGTCACGTGAACGAGCTGACCTGCCCGATCCTGCTGCTGCAGGGCCTAGACGACCCGATCGTCCCGCCTTCGCAGTCCAAGGCGATCGCCGCCGACCTGGCCGACCACCACATCCGGCACGCCTATATCGCGTTCGCGGGCGAGTCCCACGGCTTCCGCAAGGCGGAAACGCTGATCATGTCGCTGGAGGCGGAACTGGCCTTCTACGGCAGCGTCTTCGGCTTCGCGCCGCCCGGGATCCAGCCGATCGAGCTTTCCTAGCCCGGGTCGCGGCCCGCCCCGGTCAGCGAGCGAACTCGGTGGCCCGCGACTCGCGGACGACAGTGACGCGGATCTGGCCGGGGTAGGTGAGCTCCTCCTCGACCTGCTTGGCGATGTCGCGCGCGATGACCTGGGCCTGGATGTCGTCGACCTGCTCCGGCTGGACCATGACGCGGATCTCCCGGCCAGCCTGCATGGCGAAGACCTTCTCGACGCCTTCCTTCTCGGATGCGATCTGCTCCAGACGCTCCAGGCGCCGGACGTACATCTCCAGCGACTCGCGCCGGGCGCCGGGCCGGCCACCGCTGATCGCGTCCGCGGCCTGGGTGAGCACGGCCTCGACGGTGCGGGCCTCGACCTCGTTGTGGTGCGCCTCGATCGCGTGCACCACGTCGTCGGACTCGCCGTACTTGCGGGCGATCTCCGCGCCGATCAGCGCGTGGCTGCCCTCGACCTCGTGGGTCAGCGCCTTGCCGACGTCGTGCAGCAGCGCGCACCGCTTGAGCAGCACCGGGTCGAGGCCGAGTTCGCTGGCCATCATGCCGGCGAGGTTGGCCGACTCGAGCAGGTGAGCCAGGACGTTCTGCCCGTAGGACGTGCGGTAGCGCAGGCGGCCGAGCAGGTCGACCAGCTCCGGGTGCATGTCGGTGATGCCGAGCCCGGCGGTCGCGTCTTCGCCCGCGCGGCGGCAGATCAGCTCAATCTCCGCTTTGCCGCGCTCGTAGGCCTCCTCGATGCGCTGCGGGTGGATCCGGCCGTCGCTGACCAGCCGCTCGAGTGTGAGACGGCCGATCTCGCGGCGAACCGGATCGAAGCACGACAGCAGCACCGCCTCGGGCGTGTCGTCGATGATCAGGTTGACACCCGTGACCGACTCGAAGGCGCGGATGTTACGGCCCTCGCGGCCGATAATGCGGCCCTTCATCTCGTCCCCGGGCAGGTGCATGACCGAGACGACGGACTCGCTGGTCTGCTCGACCGCGAGCCGCTGAATGGCCAGGGTCACAATTTTGCGAGCCCGCTTGTCGCCCTCGGACCTGGCTGCCGACTCGATGCTGCGGATGGACAGCGCCGCCTCGCGCTTGGCCTGGTTTTCCATGGCCGCGACGAGTTCTGATTTCGCCTGATCGGCGGTGAGGGCGGCGACCCGCTCGAGCTCCTGGTTTGCCCGGGCGCCCGCTTCGGTCAGTGCCTGTGACCGTTCGTCGAGCTCGCCGCGGTGCCGGTCCAGCGCCTGCCCGCGCGCCTCGAGGCGGCGGCTCTCGTCGTCGAGCCGCTGCTCCCGCTCGCCGATCCGCTGTTCGCGGCGTTCCAGGTCACCGCGGAGCTGGCGGATCTCCTCCTTGACCGCGCGGATCTCGTCCTCGACCTGGCGCCGCCCGTCCGCCGCTTCCTGGGCCGCCTGCCGCGCCGCTTCGGCTGCCTGGCCCAGGATCACGTCGGCATCGGCTTGGGCGTGGCTGAGGATCTGCTCCGCTTCGGCCTGGGCCGGGCCGGTTTGCCCGCCAGCGCTGCCAGCGACCGTGCTGCGGGACGGGAACCGGCGCAAGACGACGGTGAACGCACCCAACGCGAGGGCCAAGGCGACCAGCCCAATCACCAGGAGCGCATCTGCGCCGCTCACGGCCACCCCTTTCGTCCCGTTGGCACGGAACCGAACCTTATGTTGTCGGCAAGGCGGCTGGTCGCGGCTACACGGGCTGACAGCACGGACGGTCAGCGGGTCAGACGAGCGGTTTCACCCGCCCAGCGCCAGGTAACGCCTCACTGCCGTGAGGTTAAGCGTTGATTACGGGATCTGTCTACGCTGTCCGTCATAAAACTGTGACCTGCGAAGTAGCAGGCAGGGACGTCGCCGCAGCTCAGGCGTTATGAATTCGAGATCTTGTACGGCCCGGGAGTTATTTTTACGGCTGTCTCACCACGCCCGCCCCGCCCCGTCACCGGGCTCGCGGGGCGGCAACCGGGAAGGTGGTCTTCTCGCTTATGCGTCAGGGCTTTCCAGGTCGAACGGCGGATCGTCATCAAGGGCCGCAGCCTCCCCTTCAGCCTCCAGGGCTTCGCGAACCACCCGAAAGGCCAGCCCGGCGGGATAACCCTTGCGGGCA
>DASWUW010001316.1:0-1602 GCA_036406335.1 Trebonia sp. | reverse complement strand
GAACTGCGCAACCGGCTGGACACCGCCACCGGGCTGCGGCTGCCCGCCACCGTGGTGTTCGACTACCCCAGCCCGCAGGCACTGGGCACCTTTATCGGCTCGGAGCTGGACGGCGGCGAGCCCGCGGCCGACACCACGGTGCTGCCCGCCTTCGCCGGCCTGGAAAAGATCGAAGCCTCCCTGCAGCAGCTGCTGGCCGACGAGGCGGCCCGGCTCCGGGTCGCCGCCCGGCTCAAGGAGGTGCTGGCCGCGCTGAGCCCGGCCGACGCCGCCGAAGAGGCCCGGCAGACGGCGGGTGCCCTCGAGGCGGCCAGCGACGACGACATGTTCGCCTTCATCGACAACCAGCTCGGGCGGTGACATGACGACGAACGAGGACAAGCTCCGGGAGTACCTCAAGCGGGTCACGGCCGAGCTGGCCCAGACCCGGGAACGGCTGCGGCGGCTGGAGGACAATCAGCGTGAGCCGCTGGCGATCGTCGGGCTGAGCTGCCGCTTCCCCGGCGGGGTGAACTCCCCGGACCAGCTCTGGGAGCTGCTCGCGGCCGGCCGCGACGCGATCGGGCCATTCCCGGCCGACCGCGGCTGGCCGTCCGAAGAACCGGTCGGCGCCCCGGCCGGCGCCCGGCGGGGCGGGTTCCTGTACGACGCGGGAGAGTTCGACGCCGCGTTCTTCGGGATCAGCCCGCGCGAGGCCCTGGCGATGGATCCTCAGCAGCGGCTGCTGCTCGAACTGTCCTGGGCCTCCCTGGAGGACGCGGGCATCGACCCGTCCGAACTGCGCGGCACGCCCGCCGGGGTGTTCTTCGGCCTGATGTACCACGGGTACGGCCCGCGCCCGCCGCTGCCGGAGTCGGTCGAGGGCTACGTGACCACCGGCCTGTGCGGCGGCGCCGCCTCCGGCCGGGTGTCCTACACCCTCGGCCTGGAGGGGCCGGCCGTGACGGTGGATACCGCCTGCTCGTCCTCGCTGGTCGCGCTGCACCTGGCCGGCCAGGCGCTGCACGCCGGGGAGTGCTCGCTGGCCCTGGTGGGCGGGTCCACGGTGATGGCCACCCCGGTCACCTTCATCGAGTTCGCCAAGCAGCAGGGGGTCGCGGCCGACGGGCGCTGCAAGGCCTACGCCGACGGCGCCGACGGGACCGTCTGGGGCGAGGGCGGCGGGATCCTGGTGGTCGAACGGCTGTCCGACGCGCGCCGCAACGGGCACCAGGTGCTGGCGCTGGTCCGGGGCAGCGCGGTCAACCAGGACGGCGCGTCCAACGGCCTGACCGCGCCCAACGGACCGTCCCAGCAGCGGGTCATCCAGCGGGCGCTGGCCAGCGCCGGGCTGTCCGGCAGCCAGGTCGACGTGGTCGAGGGCCACGGTACCGGCACCCGCCTGGGCGACCCGATCGAACTGCAAGCCCTCATCAACACCTACGGGCAGGACCGGGCGGCCGGGCGCCCGCTGCTGCTCGGCTCGGTCAAGTCCAACATCGGCCACGCCCAGGCCGCCGCCGGGGCGGCCGGGCTGATCAAGATGGTGGGCGCGCTGCGCCACGGCGTGGTCCCCGCCACCCTGCACGCCGACGAGCCGTCCCCGCACGTGGACTGGTCGGC
>DASWUW010001315.1:0-2573 GCA_036406335.1 Trebonia sp. | reverse complement strand
CGCGGTCTGGGGCCTGGGCCGGGTGGCCGGTCTTGAGCACCCCGACCGCTGGGGCGGCCTGGTCGACCTGCCGCCCGTCGTCGACGAGCAGGCCGCCGGACGCCTGGCCGCGGTGCTAGCCGGGGGAACGGTGCTAGCCGGGGGAACGGTGCTGGCCGGGGGACCGGACGGCGCGGGTGCCGACCGGGGCGGTGCCGGCCAGGCCCGAGAGGGCGGTGCCCGGGAAGATCAGGTCGCGATCCGGGCGGGCGGGATCTTCGGCCGCCGGCTGGCCCGGGCTGAGCGCCCGGCGGACGGCCAGCGGCACTGGCAGCCGCGGGGCAGCGCGCTGATCACCGGCGGAACCGGGGCCATCGGCGGGCACGTGGCCCGCTGGCTGGCCTCCTGCTCGCAGCCGCGGGTCATCCTGGCCTCCCGCTCGGGCCCGGACGCGTACGGAGTTCCCGAGCTAGCGGCGGAACTGGCCCGCGCGGGGACCGCGGTGCAGGTCACCGCGGTCGACGGCGGGGACCGGGAACAGCTGGCGGCCGTGGTCGGGCGCGCCGCGGGCGACGGGCAGCCGCTGCGCGCCGTCTTCCACACGGCGGGCGTGGCCGAAGGCACCGAGCTGCGGCACGCTACCGTCGCCGGGCTTGACCGCGTGATCGGGCCCAAGGCCGGCGGGGCGGCCCACCTGGACGCGCTGACCGAGGGGCTCGACCTGGACGCGTTCGTGCTGTTCTCCTCGATCGCCGCGACCTGGGGCAGTGGCCTGCAGCCGGGCTACTCCGCCGCCAACGCCTACCTCGACGCCCTCGCGGAAAGCCGCCGCGAGCGCGGTCTGCCCGCCGCGTCGGTCGCCTGGGGCGCCTGGGACGGCGGCGGCATGACCGACGACGCCAGCGCGGCCCAGCTGCAGCGGCGCGGCCTGATGCTGATGAACCCCGACCTCGCCATCCGGGCCCTGGACCAGGTCCTGGCCGGCGGCGAGACCCAGCTGACGGTGGCCAGCGTGGACTGGAGCCGGTTCGTGCCGCCGTTCACGCTGCGCCGCCCGAGCCCCCTCATCAACGCGATCCCCGAGGTCAGGCAGGTGCTGAGCGCGGCCGAGGCCGAGCCCGACGGCGCGGACGCGGCCGGGCCGCTCAGCCAGCAGCTGGCCGCCGCGACGCGGGCCGAGCAGGACCGGATCCTGGTCGCCCTGGTGCGGGCCGAGGCCGCCGCCGTCCTCGGGCACAGCTCAGCCGGGCCGGTGGAGTCCGGCCGGGCGTTCCGCGACCTCGGCTTCGACTCGCTGACCGCGGTCGAGCTGCGCAACCGGCTGCGCACCGCCACCGGGGTCAAGCTGCCCGCCACCGTGGTCTTCGACTACCCGACGTCGGTCGCGCTCGCCGCCTACCTGCGGGCCGAGATCCGCGCCGAGGAGCCGGACGTGCCCCCGGTCTTCGGCCAGCTCGACCAGCTCGAGTCCCTGCTCGCGGACGTCCCCGACGGCAGCGGCATCCGCTCCGACGTCACCGCCCGGCTGCGGACGGTGCTGTCGAAGTGGGTCGGCGGCAGCGAAGCCGACGGCGGGGAATCCGCGCCGGAAACCGCGGCCAGCAAGCTCGAGTCGGCGACCGCTGACGAGGTCTTCGCGTTCATCAACAAGGAACTGGGAGCGTCCTGATCCGATGCCTGAGCAGAATGAGCGCGAGAAACTTCTCACCTACCTGAAGAAGGTCTCCGCCGACTTGTACGACACCAGGGACCGGCTGCGGAAGCTGGAGGCGGCCGAGCAGGAGCCGATCGCGGTGGTCGGCCTGGGCTGCCGCTACCCCGGCGGGGTGCACGACCCGGAAGGCCTGTGGAACCTGGTCGCCACGGGCGGGGACGCGATCTCCGGCTTCCCCGCGGACCGCGGCTGGCAGCTCGCGGGCCCGGATAACAGCAATACAGACGCGGGCGGCGGGTTTTCCCGGTCGGGCGGGTTTATCGACGGGATCGCCCAGTTCGACCCCGCCTTCTTCGGGATCAGCCCGCGCGAGGCGCTGGCCATGGACCCGCAGCAGCGGCTGCTGCTCCAGGTGTCGTGGGAGGCCCTGGAGCGCACCGGGCTCGACCCGCTGTCGCTGCGCGGCTCCCGCACCGGGGTGTTCGTCGGCGGCTCGTTCTCCGGCTACACGGCCGGCATCACCGGCGGCGAGTCCGAGGGCTACCTGATGACCGGCGGCCACACCGCGGTCATCTCCGGCCGGATTTCCTACACCCTCGGGCTCGAGGGCCCCGCGGTCACCATCGACACCGCCTGCTCGTCCTCGCTGGTGGCCATCCACCTGGCCTGTCAGTCGCTCCGCTCAGGCGAGAGCACGCTGGCGCTCGCGGGCGGCGTTTCCGTGCTGGTCGTCCCGGCCGTGTTCGCCGAGTTCTCCAAGCAGCAGGGCATGGCCGCGGACGGGCGCTGCAAGGCGTTCGCCGCGAGCGCGGACGGCATCGGCTGGGCCGAGGGCATCGGCGTGGTCGTGCTGGAGAAGCTGTCCGCCGCCCGCCAGGCCGGGCACCGCGTCCTCGCCGTCATCACCGGCAGCGCGGCCAACCAGGACGGCGCCTCCAAC
>DASWUW010001314.1:0-3543 GCA_036406335.1 Trebonia sp. | reverse complement strand
GCCCCACCCAGTCGCGTCGTTGTAGCGGCCGTTGGCGGCGAAGCCGGGGACGGTCACCAGGTCGGAGCTTGGGGCGCAGGAACCATTGCTCAGGAAATCACCCGGCAGGCAGTACGAGAAGCTGTTGCTGCCCACGGAGATCGGCACAATGCCATCGGGTGCCCCGCTGGCGGCCATGGCGTACAGGGCTGGGTTGAGGTAGCCGAGGCTGCGCCCCGCCACCTGGTCGGCCAGGGCCACGATGCCGGCGAAGAGCGGGGTGGCCTCACTGGTCCCGCCGCCGATCCCCCAGCCGGCCACTCCCGGGTCGGCGCTGTCGTAGAAGTCGACCGCCCCGCTGTCGGCGGCGCTCATCGCGATGTCAGGGGTGCCCCGGCTGTCGCCGACGATGCCCGCCACCCCGTCCTGGAACCTCGGGCGCGCGAAGACCGCGGACCGGCCGCCGGCGCTCGCGCCCAGGGTATAGACGGGCCCGGTCACCCCGAAGGTGGAGCTCGGGTCGTTCCAGACGCGGTCAGGGGCGGTCCGGTCGCCCTCGCTGTTTAGCGACAACTGCGTGCCGCCGACCGTCGTGACCAGCGGGTCGGACGCGGGCCAGCTGATCGTCGGGGCCGAGTCGCAGCAGGCCACGTCGTTCGGGTCCGCGCAGCCCGACGCCGGGTGGCAGTAGTCGTCGGTCGCGCCGGTGTCGCCGCTCGCCGCCAGCACGGTCACCCCGTGCCGGACGGCGTTCACGTACACGGAGCGCAGCGAGTAGATCTGGCTGGGGCGGCTGAAGGTCTGCTCGGCGGCGCCGAAGCTCTGGGAGATCACGTCGCCCAGATGGTGGTCGATGACGTAGTTCTCGGCCGCCAGCAGCTGCGGGAGCCCGCTGATGCCCTCGATCTCGGTCCTCGGGGTCTCGACCAGGAGGATGTTGGCCTTCGGGGCCATCGCGTGCGCCCACTCGACGTCCAGGCTCGTCTCGTCGGTCCAGCGGTAGTAGTCGGAGCACGTGTCAGGGCCGGTTGCGCTGTACGCGGACGTGCAGGTCGTGGCGGTGGTGGTGACCGGGCCCTCGGGGGTAATCACGCGGAGCGAGGGCGGGTCGGACAGGCCCGTCTGCGCGTCGAAGGCCTTCAGGTCGGACGTGATGGACGGGGAGCCGAAGGCATCGACGATGACGATCGTCTGGCCTTGCCCCTCGATCCCCCGGGAGAACAGCGGGGACAGGTCGTAGGCCCGCTGGAGCTGGGAGACCTGGTAACAGGCGATCCCGTAGTCCTGCTCACACTGCGCCGTGGTCGGCGGCGCCGGCAGCCCGCCCGTGGTCAGGACGTGACCGGTCGTCAACGGCAGTACCGGGACCGTGGCCGCCGATGCCGAGACTACCGGGGCCACCGGGGCGGCGGCCGCCCCGAGTCCCGCGAGCGCGGTCAGGACCGCGCCGAGAAACACGATCATTTTGCGAGATGCCCGCATCTCAAGCCCCCTACTTCGCTGCCATTACCCGACTCGGCCTCACGGTGACACGGAAGACCGCGCCAGAAGTCGCTGTGACGCTGTCGTGCGCCGCGTCTCCGACTCAACCAAAAGGGCACGCGCTCGACATATCCCTGATTGCGGTTCGCGGAAAGGGCCAGAACCGCCCGGCAATGCACAAGGTGCCGGTCGGCCGGTCCCCGGTAAGGATCCAGGAGGACACATCCCGTCATTCACATAGCGGAGGTAACCTCGTGGCCCAACTCACCGACGTATTTACCGACCTGACCGCCGAGGGCGAGGCGCTCGACAAGATCCTGGCTGGCCTTGACGCCTCGCAGTGGACGCTGAGCACCCCAGCCCCCGGGTGGACCGTCAAGCACCAGATCGCGCATATGGCGTCGGTCTTCCGGATAGCCGGCCTGGCCGGGTCCGACCCCGATCTGTTCGTGAAGATGACCGCCGGGGCTGAGAAGGACTTCGACGGGGCGGTGGCGGTCATGCTCCAGCCGTACCTGGCCGCGGCGCCGGCTGAGCTGCTCGACCGGTGGCGGACCGAGCTTGACACGTCCGCGGCGACGCTCGCCGCCCTGCCCCCCGACCAGCTGGTCCCCTGGGTGGCGAGGCAGCTTCCCGCACGCGTGCTGGCCTGCGCAGGGCTGATGGAGCTGTTCGCGCACGGGCAGGACATCACCGACGCGGTCGGCACGCAGCGCGAGTACACCGACCGGATCGGCCATCTGGCCTGGTTCGCCACCCGGAACCGCGATTTCGGTTACCAGGTACGCGGGCTGACCCCGCCCGAGGCAGAGTTCAGGTACGAGCTCACCGCTCCCTCGGGGACGGTATGGGAGTTCGGTCCGGCCGACGCTGAGCAGCGGATAACCGGCCCCGCGGCCGACTTCTGCCTGCTCGTCACCAGGCGCAGGCACCGCGACGACCTGGCCCTGCGGGCGATCGGGGCCGACGCCGACGGATGGCTGGACATCGCGCAGGCGTACCGGGGCTCTCCCGGCGTCGGCCGGCAGCCCGGCCAGTTCGGCGGCGCTCGCGTGGGGTGACCGGCGCGGCCCCGCAGAAACCCGGCAGCGCGAGCGTCGCGCTGCCGGGTTCTGCTTACACGGTCACCGGAATGCGCTCGCCCGGCGCGAAGCCGTCCAGGCGGGCTTCCAGGTCGGGAAGTGCCAGGAGTATGGGCAGGTCGGTCGAGAGCTTGGGCCGCACCGTGAAGTTCGCCCTCAGTTTGGCCCCCGCGGCCACCCGGACCGGCTCACATCCGCCGACGAGCAGCGTCGTGCGCGTCCAGGGCTCCGGGTCGGTGGTGTCCGCCACCACCACCGCGCGGATGTACCAGGTGCCGGCGGGCACCTGCTCCAGCCGGTACGTGGCGGGCTGGTCGGTGGCCGGCAGGTCGAGCAGGGCGGCCCGGGCCGGCCGCCGCTGCACGATCGGCGAGTCGAAGGCGCCGACGTACACCCGCGCCGCCCGGTAGCCGTCGGGGAAGGTAACCTCCCCGCTTACGCAGCCATCGGTGGGGGACGGCTGCCCCGACTGGTCGGCCGGCCGGAAATCGCCCTCCCGCCCGATGCGGCGGAAGCGCCCGGGCGAGATCCCGACGCTGTCGGCGAAGTGATTACTGAACGAACCAAGGCTGTTATAGCCGACGGCGAACGCGATCTCCGTTATATTCAGCGAGGTAGTCAGCAGCATCCGCTTAGCGTGGTAGATGCGGACCGCGGAGAGAAAGCGGCCCGGCGTGATGCCCGTGTGCTGCTTGAAGAGCCGGCAGAAGTGAAAGCGGCTCATGATCGCCTTGTTGGCGATATCGGCGAGGGACAGCGGCTCTTCGTAAGACTCGCAAATAAACTGGATTGCTTGTTCCACGGCGGTGTTCATTTTTCTCTCCCTGTCGCAGAATAGAGGCTTTTCTCGCCTCATCACCAATATGCGACACGTTGCTTGAGGCCTTCTGAGGCCCGGCTAGTTGCCCGCTTTAGTCGGCCTTGAGTCTCGTTAGGGATAAAATTGATGGCAATTTCTGATACGCCGCCGCGCGTTTGATATGCCGCCGAGTGGACTGCC
>DASWUW010001313.1:0-2293 GCA_036406335.1 Trebonia sp. | reverse complement strand
GCGCATCCTGCTCCGCCTAGATCCGGCCGTCCACGACGCCCTCGCGAAGTGGGCGGCCGACGAAATGCGGTCCACCAACGCCCAGATCGAGTTCCTGCTCCGCCGCGCCCTGGCCGACTCCGGCCGGATGCCGGGCAACGCCCGGCAGATACGCCGCCCGGGCCGTCCGCCGTCCAACGGGCAGGGGGCGGAGTCGCAAGAACAGCCAAGCGGGTTAGAATAAACTTAATTAGATACACGGGAGCTCGGGCTGACCGGGCTGAGAGGGTGGCTGGCCTCCGCACCGCGAAACCGCGGGACAGGCCCACGCGCCGCCGACCGTCCGAACCTGTCCGGGTAATGCCGGCGTAGGGAGGCTGCCGTGGCCGCGACCACTGACTCCGCGAGTGCCAGCGACAACACCGCCGGCGGGAGCACCGCCGGCGGGGGCACGGCCGGCGAGGACACCTTCGTCACCGTCCCCGGCGACCGCCGCTCCGAGGTCGGGCGGACGCTGGCCGAGCCGGTCCCGCAGTCGCTCGGCCTGCTCGACCAGTTCGGGCTGTGGGGGAACCTCGGGGTGAGCCTGCTCGGCTTCACCGGGGCGATCTTCGTGCTGCAGCCGGGCGGCACCGGGACCCCCGAGCTGTCGATCGCCGCCGCGCTGACCGCCATCGTGGTCGGGACACTGCTCGGGACCCTGGTGTTCACCCTGTCCGGGATACCCGGGGCCCAGACCGGCGCGCCGGCCATGGTGCTGCTGCGCGGGTTGTTCGGCACCCGGGTGTCCTACCTGCCCACCGCGCTGAACATCCTGCAGCTCTTCGGCTGGAGCATCTTCGAGCTGGTGACGATCGCGACGGCCGCGCAGACGGTGGCGCCCGCGCTGCCGAAGTGGGGCTACGTGCTGATCGCGGGGACGGCAACCGGGCTGCTGACCATCCGGCCGCTGGGAGCCATCCGGGTGCTGCGCCGGTACGCCACCGCCGCCGTGCTCGTCGTCCTGTGCTACCTGTTCGTCCAGCTCATCCGGCATCCGCTCCCCTCCTTCAGCCGCGGCACGTGGAGCGGCTACTGGGCCGCGACCGACACGGTGGTCGCCGTCGCCATCTCGTTCGCACCGCTGGCCGCCGACTACATGCGGCACTCCCGCAGCACCCGGGCGGCGTTCGCCGGCGCGATGGCGGGCTACAGCATCACCCAGGTGCTGTGCTACGTCATCGGGCTGCTGGCGCTGGTCACCGTGGCGCACGGGAACTCCGAGCACATCTTCGGGGCGTTCATCGCGCTGCCGGTCGGCTCGCTCGGGTTCGCGATCCTGGCCGCGCGGGAGCTCGACCAGTCGTTCGCGGACGTGTACTCGACCGCGATATCGCTCCAGAACCTGCGGCCGCTGTGGGACCGGCGCGTCCTCGCCGGGGTCATCACCACGCTGGTCACGGCGGGCGCGCTGTGGCTTAACATCGCCGACTACGAGAACTTCCTCACCTTGCTCGGCTCGGTGTTCGTGCCCATGTCAGCGGTACTGATCGCGGACTACTTCACCGGCTCCCCGGGGCGCTGGGACCTGTCGGCGGCAGCCCGCTCCCGCTGGGCGATGCTGCTCCCCTGGGCCGCGGGTTTTGTCGTCTACCAGCTCATCAACCCCGGCTACGTGTCCTGGTGGGCTTCCGCGTGGTCGGGATTCGGCCAGGATATCGGCTTCACCCCGGCCAGCTGGATGTCGGCCTCCATCCTGTCATTCGGCATCGCCGGGATTGTGACCCTGCTGGTCAGGGGAATACAGAGACTACTGTCACGTTAAGCGAAACAATCGTGACAGACTTGGCCGGTACGTGACCGTCACCGGGAGGACAACGACATGTCCCAGGCCCCGCACTCCAGCGGCACGGCCCGCGGGGCGAAGATCCTGCTGGTTGACGACCGCTCCGAGAACCTGCTCGCGCTGGAGGCGATCTTGTCCTCCCTAGAGCAGGAGCTCGTCTTCGTCCGGTCCGGTGAGGCCGCGCTGGACGCGGTGAGCACGGACGAGTTCGCGGTCATCCTGCTCGACGTGCTCATGCCCGGCATGGACGGCTTCGAGACCGCCGCGCAGATCAAGCGCGGGCGCACGCCCGGGGTGCCGATCATCTTCCTGACCGCGGGCGCGGAGCCCGAGTACGCCTTCCGCGGCTACGCGGCGGGGGCCGTCGACTACATCTCCAAGCCGTTCGACCCCTGGATGCTGCGGGCGAAGGTCTCGGTCTTCGTCGACCTGTACCTGAAGAACCGGCAGCTCTCCAGCCTGCCGTCCCTGCTGTCCGCGGTCGAGGAG
>DASWUW010001312.1:0-3978 GCA_036406335.1 Trebonia sp. | reverse complement strand
ACTCGACTAGCGCGGCAGCCTCGGGTCGAGTTCCCTCGCGAAATAAGCACTCGCCGTCTTCAGGATATCGTTCGCCCGCCGCAGCTCCCGGACCTCGCGCTCGAGTTCCGCGATCCGCTTCTTATCGCCGCTCGTCATACCAGGCTGCGACCTGCCGTCGATTTCCGCCTGCTTTACCCAGTTGCGAAGCGCCTTGGGGTCAATACTCAGCTAACGTGCGACCCGGGCCAGCTCACCCTGGCCCTTGCCGTCTCGCCCGCGGATCTCCGCCACCATGCGCACCGCACGTTCACGCAGCTCATCCGGGTACTTCTTCTGTGCCGTCATGACCTTGCATCCTCCCAGGTTTCACGGCCTCCAAGATTCCCGGGGTGGCCCACGTTGACAAGACTGGCCTGTTAGGGGCGCGCCGCATCCGACCGGGCGCAGACTTGGAACTGTGCAGAACGACGGCTACGCGCGCGCTGACCGTATCGAGCTATCGCAACGGCTCGTGACGCCTCTCCGAGACCAGAGCGGCCCCGAGTGTCATCCTCCGGTCGTGCTCGGTTTGTCGTGGCCGGGGGTACTGAAGGCGCTGCTTAATACCGCCAGAACGTCGGCCGCGGACCAAAAGTTCTGGGGCCGCAGGCAGTAATTACTGCCGCGCGGACATAAGAATTTACCGAACACTTAGCGCTGGGAGCCGAGCAGCATCTTGCGCGACCGGTATACCTGTCCGTTGTGAAGGCAGGCATGCGCAGGACACTCGCAGGAAAGCCGGCGGCCCTAGCGCTCGCCGCCGCATCGCTCGCCGCCACGGCGGCACTCACGGCGGGCGGGCCCGCCCGCGCCAGCGCTCCTCAGGCAGCCGCCGCCGCCCCGTCCAGCGCCCTCTGCACCGCGCCGACGAAGTACGCGTCCCTCGCCACGAAGCTTTCCAAGGACATCGCGGCCGCCGTCCGGGGACGCTCCGGGTACATCGCCATTCGGGTTGAGGACGTGCGGACCGGCGTGGAGTGCAGGTACAACGAGGGGCACCGCAGCCACTCCGCGAGCGTGGTCAAGGCGACGATCCTGGCCGCGCTGCTGTACTGGCGGCAGCACGCCCACACGTCGCTAACGAGTACGGAGAAGCACGAGGCGGCGCTGATGATCGAGTACTCAGACAACAACGCGGCCACTTACCTGTGGAATGAGGTCGGCCATACCAGGCTGAACCAGTTCGTCAAGGCGGCCGCCATGACCGAGACCGAACTCGACTCGGATGGCTACTGGGGGCTCAGCGAGATCACCGCACGCGATGAGCTGCAGCTAACGCGGCTGCTCACGGAGCACAACCCGGTGCTTACCGACTCATCGCGCGCCTATGAGCTGAACCTGATGAGCCATGTGGTGTCGTATGAGCGCTGGGGTGTCCCGGCGGGTGCGCCAAGGGGACTGACCGTCAGCGTGAAGAACGGCTGGCTCAACGACCCGGTGCTATGGGTCATCAACAGCATCGGCGCGATCGAGGGCCACGGGCGCGACTACAAGATGGCGATCCTCACCTACAGCAACCCGGGCGAGCAGTACGGGATTAACACGGTCCAGGCGATCGCCGAGGCCGCGAACCGCGACCTGAACGCCGGGCTGCCAGCGGCCGGGACGCCGCTCGCGCCGACTGCGCTTCCCCGGTTCCTCCAGGGACGACCGGACGAGGTGCTCCCGAAGGGGGCGCACTAGCCGCATCACGGATACTTGTTCCCCTCGGGACGGGTACAAGTCTCCGTCGCCAGGCAAGTATCCGTGATCATGGCGGGGAAGGTGCTGTTCTCGGTCGCTGACCGGGCCGCTCAGCCGGAGGCCGAGCTGGACGGGGTGGCACTGCCCGCAGGGGGGGTGCTGCCTGGAGGGGTGGTGCTGGTGGTGGCGGAGGGGGTGGCGCCGGCGGCGCTGTTCGACCAGGGCTGGGCGAAGCCGACCACGGCGCCGTCGCCCGGGGCCGAGGTCTTTACGCCGAAGGTGGAGATCCGGACCGGGAAGCCGGTGGCGTAGGCCTCGATCATCGTGTTCTTGCCGATGACCAAGCCGACGTGGCCCGGGGCGGCCGTGGTGCCGTCCGACCCGGCGAAGAACACCAGGTCGCCGGCGACCACCTGGTCGGCCGGCACCTTGGGCAGGTCCGCGTACTGGATCTGCGAGGTGCGCGGGATGACCACCCCGGCCGACTCGTAGGCGGCCACCATGAGCCCGGAGCAGTCGAACGCGGACGGGCCGGTGGCGCCCCACACGTACGGCTTGCCCAGCTGCTCCTCGGCGTAGCTGACCGCCTGGCTGACAATCGAGTTCGGCGCGGTGAAGGCGGCGAGCTCGCTCTGCTCGGTGCAGGACTGGCCGCCGGCGCCGGTCGCGGTGGTACCGGTGCCCGGGTTGACGTTGGCGACGGTGAAACCGCCCTGGGCGTAGGTGGAGGCCCAGGAGAGAACTTCCTCGACGTACCAGCTGGCGTGGTTGTAGGCGAAGATGGCCGAGTCGATGTTCTGCTGCGCACCGTGCGCGACCAGGTACTTGGCCGCGCCCGCGATCGCGTCGGCCGGGTCGTACACGCTGGCCGTCCCGTTGCCGTCCTCGTCGGTGGCGACGCCGGCGACCATCAACGACGCGGGATGGACGGCGGCGCCGCCCCAGGTGTTGGTGGACGCGCCGCCGATGCCGATCTGCATCGGCCCGGCCGCCCCGAACGCGTTGGAGTCGCTGTTCACGCCGGGCAGCGTGGTCCGCCCGTCGTTGCTCTCCACCTTGCCGATGCCGGCCAGCACCGCCCAGGGCACGTTGAACTGCAGGCCGGCCTTCTGGAACCACTTGAGGTAGTCCGCCGGGATCGAGTTGGCCGCTTCCTTGGACACCGGCGGCTGCGCCTGGTTCTGGGTGGCGGTGTTGCAGTTGGAGCCGGAGCCGGAGCCGCCCGCGAACAGCAGGGCCGCGCCGCCGACGACCAGCATCGGGACCACCAGGAGGGCGAGCAGCAGCATGACCAGGAGGCCGATGACGATCGGCCCCACCGCCCGGCGGTTCAATGGTTGCCCAGGCTGGACAGCTGCAGGTTGCTGACCTGCCAGCTGCCGCCGGACGGGACCACCGTGACGGCCCACTGGCCGCTCAGCCGGGCGGTCGGCTGGGTGGACTTGACCTGCTGGCTGATGGTGACCAGGAACGTGATCGAGGGTGCCGGGGCGCCGCCGAACGAGCTGATCGAGTCGATCGTGCCGCTGCCGGTCGACACCTGCTGGTCAGCGCCCCGTGGCCCGGCGACGCCCGCGGTGTTGTAGTCGTACTCCAGGACCGCGACGAACTTCGGGGTGACCAGGCTGCTCAGCGAGGCGCCGTAGGCAGCCTTGTCCTCGGTGTAGCTCCAGGTCGAGTAGGCCTTGGCGAAGGTGACGGTGGTGCTGGCGGCGGCGGCGAGGTCATTCGCGTTGAACGGCAGCCACTGGTAGATCTCGGCCCCGCCCTTGGTGGAGACAGGGGCCGGGGCGGGGACCGCCGACGGCGGGATGCCCGGCGAGGACGAGGCGGACGAGGCGGACGGGGCCGGGGCGGCGATGCTCCGGGAGGCGGACACCGTGGGAGCGGCGCTGGTGCCGCCCGATCCGCGGTGGCCGATCAGGTAGACGCCGAGGGCGACGAGCGCGAGCACGACGACAGCGAAAACCAGCCGCAGCTGGCCTGGGGTCAGGTCCATGGCGTGCCTTCGTTACTTGGACGGGCGCCGCGTACGCGACCAGAACGGCGTCGCGGGCGGCTTCGCCGGTCCCGCGGTGGCTCCGTTCGAGGATTCGCCGGAACGGGCCCGGCTGACCGCCGTGGGCCACCCGCTTCCGGTCGCGGACCGGGACACCGACGGCGGGGAGGCCGCACTTGACCGGGCCGGCGGAGGCGTGCTCGGCCGTGCGGCCGAGGAGGACGGGCTGCTCTGCCGGGTCGGCGAGGGCGGCCGGGCCGAGGTGGGCGGCGGCG
>DASWUW010001311.1:0-1792 GCA_036406335.1 Trebonia sp. | reverse complement strand
CCGCAGCGCCAGCTTCTCCAGCACCAGCTGCGAGATCTCGCCGCCGCCGTTGGCCCGGACGTCGATGACCAGCCCCTCCCGCTGCATCTCGGTCCGCAGGTCGCGGTTGAAGTGGGCCCAGCCGGCCCCCATCATGTCCGGGACGTGCAGGTAGCCGAGGCGGCGGCCGCTGAGCTCGCGCACGCGCCGCCGGCGCCCGGCCACCCAGTCCTGGTAGCGCAGCCGGCGTTCGCTGTGCAGCGGCACCACGGCGATCCGGTGGACCGCGGTTCCCGAGCGCACGGTCAGCTCCACCGGTTTCCCGGCCGCGCCGGCCAGCAGCGGTGCCGGGCCGTGCACCGGGTCCACCGGCTGCCCGTCCACCGCCACCAGCACGTCTCCGGGCCGTACGCCCGCGCCCGGCGCTTCCAGCGGTGAGCGGGCCAGCGGGTCCGACGACTCGCCGGGCAGCACCCGGTCCACCCGCCAGGCGCCGTCGGCATCCCGGCTCAGGTCGGCTCCGAGCCGGCCCAGGGACCCGCCGGGTTCCCCGTCGAGGGAGGTGTCCGGCGCGATCGCGTAGGCGTGCGAGGTGCCCAGCTCGCCGAGCACTTCCCAGAGCAGGTCGGTGAACTCGGCGGAGGTGCGGATCCGGTCCAGCAGCGGCCGGTGCCCGTCCAGTACCCCGTCCCAGTCCACCCCGGACAGGTCCGGCACCCAGTAGTCCCGGCGCACGAGCCGTCCGGCCTCGTCGTAGGCGCACCGCCACAGCTGCGCCGGGTCTTCCCGGAACCGGGCCCGGCTGAGGTCCACGCCGACGCTGTCGCTGCCGTCGTCGCCGGCCTTGCCGCCGGCCGGGATCACCCGGAGTTCACCCTTGTCCTCGACGGCCGCCCACTTGCCGTCGCCGCTGACGGCGAAGCCGTCGACCTCGGCGAGCAGCTCGGTGCACTCCCGCTTGGCCAGGTCGAACCGCTCCAGGGAGGCGCGCCGGGCCGGCGCGTCCGGGCTGCTGCCGCCCGCGCCCAGCACGCCGCTGGGCGGCACGTGCAGCCAGGCCAGCCCGCCGGCCACGGCCCGCAGCGCCGCGTAGCGGGCCTCGGGTACCGGGACCGGGACGATGCGGCCCGCGATGCCGTCCGGCTCGATGTTCACGACCGGGATACTCGCCCCGTCGGCGGCGTCGCAGTCGCCGGAGCTTTCCGGTCCGCTCCCGGAGTCAGGTTCCAGCGGCCGGCCGTCCGTCAGGGGCCCGAACGGCGACGGGGTGGCCGCCGCCAGCGGCACCAGGAACGGCCGGCTGCCGTAGGGGAACGACAGGTCGAACGACTGCGTGTCGTAGACCGGGTCGAAACTGCGCTGGGACAGGAACGCCAGATGCTGGCGGTCAAGGGTGAACACCGGGTCGGTGTCGGCGAACCGGCCGTCGGTGACGTCGATGACCTCCGCCCCGGCGGGTCCCGGCTGGCCGTCGGCGGCGACGGTAAAGCGGGCCAGGCGGATCTGGCGCAGCGGCCGGTGGCCGGGCTGGGACCAGGCCAGCCAGGCCGAGTCGGGGGACCAGGAGCGACCGTCGCACGGGCCGCCGGAGCCGGCCGCTACCTCGGTGACCGTGCCCGCGGCCACGTCCACGACCCGGACGTGCCCGTCGTGAGCGGCCACCGCGACCCGGGTGCCGTCGGGGGATCCGGCCATCGCGGTGACGCTGCCGAGCTGTCCCGCCGCGAGCGGCCGGACCGAGCCTTCCTGACGGCCGGCGATCCACAGGGTGTCGCCGGCCGCGCTACCGGAACCGGCCTCGCCGTTACGGTCG
>DASWUW010001310.1:0-1715 GCA_036406335.1 Trebonia sp. | reverse complement strand
GTCCCTGGGGGTCGCAATCGTCGGCTCGGTCCTCGCGGCCAGCCTGCACGGCTCTATGCACGGCGGCTTCCTCACCGCCGCTCACGCGGGCTGGTGGATCATGGCCGGCTGCGGTTACGCGGTCCTCGTCCTCGGCGTTATCTCCACCACCGCCTGGGCCCGCGCCACCGCCGTCAAGGCCGGCGCCGACCTGTAGGTCAGCCGCAGCCGCAGCCGCCGCCGCAGCAGCCCCCGCCGCCGCCGGCCGGGGCGGGCGCGCTGCCGGCGGAGAGTCCGCCGAGGCCCACGGTGGTCAGCAGCTTCACCGTGTCGCCGTGCCCCTGCGGGCAGGCGGCCGGCTCACCGGACTGGCTCATCGGCCGGGTCAGCAGGAACGTGTCACCGCACGCGCGGCAGCGGAACTCATATCGGGGCACGACGCGATCCTACCTCTCCGGCCCGCCGTCCGGCAGCGGGCGGGCCGCCGTCGCGGTCTTCTTGCCCCGCATCCAGGACACGGCCGCGCCGCTCAGCGCCATCAGGGCCGCGGCGGTGAAGACGATCGTGAGGCCGTGGTGGAACGGGGCGGAGATCAGGCGGGGGAAGAACTGCCTGCCGGTGAGGGTGGCGACGTTCCTGGCCGGCAGCGTCCTCAGGAGCCCGGTGGGAGCGAGCAGGTTCTGCACCGGGTTGTAGCCCAGCATGGCGGCAAAGACCGTGGATACCGGGGGCAGGTGGCCGATGGAGGTCGCCGTGGCGAGCGGGACGCCCTGAGCGGTGAGACCCGGGATGAGCGCCCGCGGCAGCGTGTTGGCCAGGCCGGCGATCATCAGCGAGAAGAAGATGCCGATGGACAGCGACATGCCGGAGTTCTGGAAGGTGGACCGCATGCCGGACGCCGCGCCGCGGTCGTGGGCGGGGACCGAGGACATGATCGCGGCGGTGTTGGGCGAGGCGAACAGGCCCGAGCCGATCCCGTTGCCAAAGATCAGCAGCGCGAAGATCCAGTAGGGGAAGACCACCGGCAGCAGCATGAGGCCGACGAAGCAGCAGGCCGCCACCAGCAGCCCGGCGGTAGCGAACGGGCGGGAGCCGTACCGGTCGGACAGGGTGCCGGAGATCGGCCCGGCGATCAGGAAGCCGGCCGTGAGCGGCAGCATGTAGATGCCCGCCCAGAGCGGGGTAACGGTGAAGTCGTAGCCGTGCAGCGGCAGCCAGATGCCGGCCAGCCAGATGACCAGCATGAACTGCAGGCCGCCGCGGGAGATCGCGCCGAGCAGCGAGGCGACGTTGCCAAACGCGAACTCGCGGATGCGGAACAGCGACAGGCGGAACATCGGATCCTTCACCCAGGTCTCGACGAAGCAGAACAGGGCGAGCAGCGCGACGCCGAGGATCAGGCCGCCGAAGACCATCGGGTTGGCCCAGCCGGTCGGGTGAGACTGATAGGGGCGGATGCCGAAGGTGATCGCGACCAGCAGCACGCCCGCCCCGGCCGCGAACGTGAGGTTGCCGAGCCAGTCGATCCTCGCCTTGCGGGTGCTGGCGATCTCCCGGAGGGACTTGTAGGCCCAGATGGTCCCGAACACGCCGAAGGGCAGGTTGATCCAGAAGACCGCCCGCCAGTCCCAGGCCGCGAGCAGGCCGCCGAGCAGCAGTCCGACAAACTGGCCGGAGATCCCGGCGACCTGGTTGATGCCGAGCGCCATGCCCCGCTTGCCCTCGGGAAACGCGTC
>DASWUW010001309.1:0-2244 GCA_036406335.1 Trebonia sp. | reverse complement strand
CGCGCGCCGGGTGGCCGAGATCATCCGGCGCCGGGTGCCCGCGGCCGGCACGGTCCTGGCGGGCGAGGTGGAGGTGGCGGTGGCCCGCCTGCGCGAGCTCGGCCTGACCAAGGCCCCCGGCATCTCCGAGGCGATCACCTGGGCGGGTGCCCTCACTGTGCTCGGCGCGGACGAGCTCTCGGCCGACGCCGCCGAGCGGACGATGAGCGTGGTGGTCAAGTACCCGGAGGACGAGCAAGCGGTGCGGGAGGCCGGGCTGGCTTCCGTCGTCCGGCACGACTAGCCGCCCGGCATGACTGACGGCGGTTCCGACTACGCGGCGGTCGCGGCGCTCCTCGCGGCCGCGCTGCGCGGCGCCGGGCTGCCCGCCGGCCCCGACCGGGCCGAGCGCCTGGCCCGGGCCCTGACCGTGATGCGGGCCACCGCCGTGGCCGAGCTGCGCGTGTGCGCGCTGGCTACCATGGTGTCGGCGCCCGGCCAGCTCGACGCGTTCGAGCGGGTGTTCAACGAGCTGTTCGGCTCCAGTCCCCCCGTGCCGCGGCGCCCGCCGGTGACCGCCCCCCAGCCGAACATGGTGGCCGAGTCGGCTGAACGAGCCGACGGCGACGAGGCGGACACGCCCGGAGCCAGCCCGGATGAGCTGCCGCCCGGACTGGCCGGGCTGGACGAGGCGCTGTCCGCCGTGGCCGGCCGCGAGCCGGCCGACGCCGGCCCGGACGCCGTCCCCGAGGACGGCGTGCCCGCCGTCCGGCGCGTCGCCTCGATGACCGAACGGCTGCGCGAACGCGACTTCGCGCAGCTGTCGGCGGCGGAGCTGGCGCAGCTGGCGGCGCTGATGCGGAACCTGGTGATCGCGGTGCCGCCCCGCCGGACCCGGCGTTACCGGCCGAAGAAGGACGGCCCCCGGCTCGACATGCGCCGGACGATGCGGCAGGCCACCAGGACCGGCGGCGAGCCGGTGCGGATCGCCCGGCGGGCAGTGCGGGTCCGGCCCCGGCGGCTCGTCGTGCTGTGCGACATCTCCGGGTCCATGGAGCCCTACGCGCGGGCCATCCTGCAGCTGATGTACGTGGCCGCGCGCTCGTCCGGCGCGGCCGGGGGAGGCGGGCCCGGCTTCTCCGGGCCGTCCCGGGACGCCTACCGGCCGCGCACCGAGGTGTTCACCTTCGCGACCCGGCTGACCCGGCTGACGCCCTACCTGGCCGCCGCGTCGCCGGAGACCATGCTGGCCAAGGCGGCCGAGGCCGCGCCCGACTGGGCGGGCGGGACCAGGATCGGCGCGGCGCTGCGCGAGTTCAACGACCGCTACGGGATCCGCGGCCTGGCCCGGGGTTCGGTCATCCTGATCATCTCCGACGGCTGGGAGACCGGTGACCCCGCGCTGCTCGGCACGCAGCTGGCGCGGCTGCACCGGGTCGCCTACCGGATCGTGTGGGCGAACCCGCGCACCCAGAGCGAACGGTACCGGCCCGAGGTCGGCGGGATGGCCGCCGCCTGGCCCTACTGTGACGCGGTGGTCAGCGCGCACAACTTCGAAGCCCTGGACGACCTGCTCGCGGCGCTTCGGGGCTAATAGTCCGGAACCGCCGCCCCCGGGCGGGGATTGTCTCCTACCCTGCGGTAGAAGGCTGACGGCGTCCCCGCCGTCGGGAAGGAACGGTCCGTGCAGCACCTGATCTCCCAGTACGGCTATCTCGCGGTGTTCGTGCTGATGCTGGCCGAGTCGGCCTGCATCCCGGTCCCGTCCGAGGTCATCATGATGTTCGGCGGCGCGCTCGCGGCCGGAGCGGTGCCGGGCGCCCACCCGGCACTGGGCGGGGTGGTCGCCGCCGGGGTGCTCGGCAACGTGGCCGGCAGCTACCTCTCCTGGGCGGTGGGCCGGTACGCGGGCCAGACCGCGATCCGGCGCTGGGGCCGGCGGGTCGGGATCCGCGAGCACGAGATTGACCGGGCGACCGCCTGGTTCGAGCGCCACGGCCCGGTCGCCGTGCTGGTCGGCCGGGTCATCCCGGTAATCCGCACGTTCATCTCGCTTCCGGCCGGGTTCGCGGACATGCCCGCGGCCATGTTCGGCCTCTACACCACGCTCGGCGCCATTCCCTGGACCGCCGCCCTGGCCATCGCCGGCTACGCCCTGGGCGCGCACTGGGAACACGTCGCCAACGACTTCCACGGGCCCACCTACGTGATCGCCGGCCTGCTGGTGATCGCCGCGGCCGTCGTGCTGCTGCGCCGCCGTCGCCG
>DASWUW010001308.1:0-13774 GCA_036406335.1 Trebonia sp. | reverse complement strand
GCCAGTTCTCAAGGCAGCTTCGCACCGGGGTTGCCGGATTAATACTGACACTGCTCTATAGCGGAGAACTAAATGCCTGAAGCATCCATCCAGTGGGGAACCGGCTTCTCCAACGCCTGGTCGAACGTCGCCACATTCGTCCCCAAGCTCATCGTCTTCCTGATCATCCTGATCGTTGGCTACCTCATAGCCAAGGCCATCGCCAAGATCCTGTCCGCGGTCCTGACCAAGGTGGGATTCGACCGGCTGGTCGAGCGCGGCGGCATCAAGTCCGCCCTGGCCCGCAGTAACTACGACGCCTCCGACATCCTGGCCAAGATCGTCTACTACGCGATCATGCTGTTCGTGCTGTCCACCGCGTTCGGCGTCTTCGGCAACAACCCCATCAGCAGCTACCTGCACGCCGTCATCGCCTACCTGCCGCTGATCTTCGTCGCCATCATCATCGTGATCATCGCCGCCGCCATCGCGGCCGGCGCCAAGAGCCTGATCGAGAACAGCCTCGGCGGGCTCTCCTACGCGCGGCTCCTGGGCAACCTGGCTTCCGGCTTCATCCTGGCTATCGGCGTCATTGCCGCCCTGGATCAGCTGCACATCGCCCAGAACGTGGTCGACGCCATCCTTTACGCCGCGCTGGCCGCCCTGGTCGGCATTGCCGTCGTCGCAGTCGGCGGCGGCGGTATCAAGACCATGTCCCAGCGGTGGGAGGCGGTGGCCGACCGCTACGACGAGGAGAAGCCCCGCATCGCCGCCGCCGCCAGGAACGCCCCCAGCGCGCGCGACCAGGCCCGCCAGGCTATGCCTGATGACCTGAGCGGGAGCTCCTACGGCGGTGCCACCGCAACCCGGTCCGAGCCAGTCGCCGACCCGTACCGGCGTCCCGACGACGGCTATACCGGCCGCTGAGCCGCCGGGAACGCTGCTTCACCTAATTGCCAGGCCGCCCGCCCGGGCAGACCCCGGTCGCTCTGGGCGGGCGGCGGCTCACAGCTCTCATCAGGAGGACCAGTCCGATGACCATTCCGCAGCCCGGCGGCGGAGACCCGGCTGGCCTGACCGCCCCCGTCCCGGGGACCGTCAGCGAGGGTACCGCCAGGCCGGGTGACACCGCCATGACCCGTTCCGAGGAGCGGCTGCTCATCGGCACCGAGCTCATAGAGTCAGGCCGGGTCCGAGTCAGCAAGTTCATCGTGACCGAGGATGTGACGCTCACGGTGCAGCTGCGGCGCGAGGAGGTCCGCCTGGAATGGCTGCCCGCCGAGCCTGGTTTCCGGGCCGCGGCACCGGGCGAGGCGGTCCGGCCGGAGGCATTCGAGCTCGTCCTGCACGCTGAGCGCCCGGTGGTGGTCAAGGAGATTGTCCCGGTCGAACGCGTCCGCCTGGCCACCCGGATCGTCACCGGGAACGTGACCGTGCACGAGACGCTGCGCAAAGAGCGGATCGGCAACCCGGACATCGAGATGGACGGTAAGCCGGGCCGCTGAAGGTCAGCAGTCGCGCGACAGGCTAGGCCAGGACTGACGACTACCCATCAGTTCGGATTGATCAACTTCACCTCCCATCAGTTTGGACGGCGCAATCGCGACATAACGGGCGGCAAGTGGTCCGAACTGATGGGAAGTGAGCGACCAGTGCTGACGGCAGCTGGCGGCTGCCGGTTAGGTGCGCCCCCCGGCGGGCGGCCCTAATCCCAGAGCAGCGGCGCGACCTCGTCCAGCGAACGAACGGTGGTCAGGCCGGGGACCGGCTCGGCCTCGTCGCGGCGGTCGATCCGTACCGCGGCTATGCCCAGGTCCTGCGCCCCGGCGCAGAACCCGGCGTTGTCATCCACGAACAGGGCCTGCTCGGGACGCACGCGCAGCTGGTGCAGCGCGGCGGTGTAGATCTTGGCGGCCGGCTTAGCCGCGTGCACCTCGCAGGACAGGACGAGGGCGTCCGCCAGCGCGGTCACCCCGAGCTCGTCCAGCAGGTCACGGGTGTTCTCGTCGCAGTTGCTGACGATCGCGACCCTGACCCCGTGCTCCCGGGCGGAGCGCAGGAACGGCAGCACGTCGTCGTAGAGGCGGCCGGCCTTGAGCAGCAGCTCGCGGGACCTCTCGGCCAGCGCCCGGGTCAGCTCTGGCCGCGGCACGATGCCGCTGAGCTCCAGGGCTTCCGCGAACGCCTGGGCCACGGTGTTCCTGCCCACCGTGACCAGGGGCGCTACCTGGGCGTAAGCCGAGTAGAAGGTTTCCGGCGGCACGTCGGCCAGCCGGGGCAGCTCGTCGGCGTAGGGACGGAAGTTGGCATGCAGGATCGTTTGATAAGCGTCAAGTAGACATACCTCGGGCCGGGCCATCCGACCAGCGTAGAGCCGGACCGGCGGTGCCGGGGCCCCGGGCGGCCGCATCGTGACCGTGCGGTTAGCCGGCGACCGGCCGGATGCGGCCGGTGCTGACCGTACGGTTAGCCGACGACGGGCCGGATGCGGCCGGTGCTGACCGTGTCGATGACGTGGCGGCGGAACAGCTCGGCCGCGGGCAGCAGCGGCTTGTCGGCCGGCCAGGTCAGGTAGATCTCGCGCTCGGCGCCGTCGTCCAGGATCGGCGGGTAGAGCACCGGGCCGGGCCCGGCCACCGGGGACCCGGCACGCGGAGCGGGCAGGATGGCGACGCCCAGGCCCGCCGCGACCAGGCCGCGGACATTGGACAGGTCGTCACCCTCGAAGACCACCTTGGGCCGGAACCCGGCCGCCGCGCAGAGCTGGTCGCCCAGCTCGCGCAGCGCCGACGTGGTCCGCAAGGCGATAAACGGCTCCCGCGCCACCTCGGCGAGCCGGATTCCGGGCTTGCCGGAATCGGCCAGGCCGCCGTCCCCGTGCCAGGACCCGTCTCCCTGGCGGACGGCCAGCGGGTGGGCGGCGGGCAGGGCGAGGCGCAGCGGCTCGAGACCGATCCGCCGCGTATGCACGACCAGGTCGCCCGGGCGGCTGGCCTCCGCTCCGGTCCGGAAGCGGCGGGTGCCGATCTCCAGGTCAGCCGCGCCGCCGTCGAGTGGCAGCCCGTGCAGCTCGTCGCTGGCATGCGTCAGCCGGAACCCGACCCCGGGATGCGCGGCCCGGAAGCTGCCGAGCAGGTCGGGGACCAGCCATGATCCGAGCGACTGAGGGAACGCGACCGCCACCGTGCCGGTATCGGGCGACAGGAACTGGGCCACCGCGTCCAGCCCGGCGTCCAGCTCTTCTAGCAGCCGGTCCACCTGGGGCTTGAAGACCTCCCCGGTCCGGGTCAGCCGCAGCGTCCGGCCCGACCGTTCCAGCAGCGGGGTTCCCACCTGTGTCTCCAGCCGGGCCAGGGCCCGGGACACGCCGGACTGGGTGACCTGCTCGAGCTCGCTCACCTCGGTCACCGTGGCGCCGTCGGCGACCAGCTGAAACCAGCGCAGTACCTCGGTATCCATACTCATGACTATAAGGCATGAGTCTCTTGCGATTATTTCATTGGACGCATAGGTCTAGACCGCGTTCACTAGATAACGACAGACAGTCGCAAACCAAGAAGGAGTGCCCTGAGGGGTATATCCGCTCAAGGAGAGAAGCAACATGGCAACCGCAGTCCTGAGCCGGCTGACCGAGATCCGCGACGCCTACGCGCGGCGGCGGACCCTATGGCGAGAGCTCTCGACCTACACCACCGCCGACGACCTGACCGACATCGAGGCCGCCATCGCCCGCTGCGATGACGCCGAGACCGACCCGGAGACCTCAGAGATCCGGCGGATCGTGGCCGCCCAGCGCTTCAGCCTGGACACGCACCGCGTCTGAGGACGAGCGCCGGAGATCCCGGTTAGAGCGCCGCCTCCGCCCGGCCGATCCGCTTGACCGTGCCGATAATCGGCGCGCTCTCGACCGACTGGAGGCCGGGCAGCTCGGCCAGCCGCGTCGTCAGGTACGCGTACAGCTGGCGGGTATCACGGAAGATCGCGCTGGCCGCCAGGTTGGTGGCCCCGGTGGTCGCGGCGGCGAACGGGATCTCCGGGTGCGCGGCGAGCGCCCGCCCGGCGGCGTCCAGGCAGGCGGGCTCGATCTTGAGCCACAGCATCACGTTCGCCCCGACGCCGAGCACCGAATCGTCGACGTCGATGTCGAAGTACAGCAGGCCCGCCTGGCGGAGCTCCTCGATCCGCCGCCGCACCGTCGACTCGTGCCAGTGGGTCGCGGCGGCCAGGTCGGCGACGGCAGCGCGGCCGTCGCGGGCCAGCTCGGCCAGCAGCGGGTCGTCCTCGTCGCGGAGCACCGTCGTGCTGGAGGGAATCCAGGGGCGGCCGGCGGCCGGCGCCGGGCCTGCCTCGAACGAGGTCTCCCCGAACGGGGCGGTGGCGGACAGGGCCAGCTGGTGCTCGGGCACGGCCTCGCGCAGGGCGGCCAGCTGAGCGTCGGACAGGCCGCCGGCCAGCCCGACGTAGGCGACCGGGGTAAAGACGTGCAGGATGGACTGCGCGGTGATGGCGGTGACGTGCCGGCTCCCGGGCAGCCCGCGCAGGAACAGCGCGTTGCGCTGCTCGGGGGTGCGGGCCTGCAGCGTGCAGACGATCTCGGTGCCGCCCGAGTACAGCCGCACCCACCGGGTGTCCGGGCGCTGGGCCAGGGTCTCCGCGATCCGCTGCACGCTGCCCGGAGTGGCCTGGAGCCGGACGAGCCAGTCCGCCCACCCGGCCCGCGGCCCGTTGACCAGGCCGAAAACGCGCAGCCGGGCGGTGTCCGCGAGCCGGCGGTACCGGCGCGCGACCGTCTGGTCGGAGACCCCGAGGACTCCGGCGAGCACCCGGAAGGAAGCCCGGGGGGCCAGCAGCAGCGCGTGCAGAAGCTGGCGGTCCACCTCATCGAGCTGACTGGTTTCCACGAATCCCAGCCTAACAATGTCGAGATTCGGTGCGATAACCGCTGGACGCGGGGCAGCAGCCGGAAACCGAGCAGGATGGATGGTGAATCACTAACGGGGAAGGGGTACCCAGTGGATAAGAAATGGTGGACCCTGGTCGCGGTCTGCGCCGGGATGTTCATGCTGCTGCTCGACGTCACCATCGTCATCGTGGCGCAGCCGGCGATCCAGACCGGGCTGCACGCGAGCTTCAGCGACGTGCAGTGGACACTGGACGCCTACGCGCTGACCCTCGCGGCGCTGCTGCTGACCTCGGGCGTGCTGGCCGACCGGTACGGCCGCAAGCTGCTGTTCACGGTCGGGCTTACGGTCTTCACCCTCGGCTCGCTGCTGTGCGGCCTCGCGGTTGACCCGCTGATGCTGATCATCTCGCGCAGTGCCCAGGGCATCGGCGGCGCGATGATGTTCGCGACGTCGCTCGCCCTGCTCGGGAACAGCTTCCGGGGCCGGGAACGGGGCGTGGCCTTTGGCGTGTGGGGCGCGGTCATCGGCATCGCCACCGCGCTCGGCCCGGTGCTCGGCGGGGTGATCACCACCGAATGGGACTGGCGCGGGATCTTCCTGGTCAACGTGCCGGTCGGGGTGTTCGCGCTGGCCGCCACCATCTGGCGGGTGGAGGAGTCGCGCTCGCCGCATCCCGCGCCGCTCGACTACGCCGGCTTCCTGCTGTTCACCAGCGGACTGGTCAGCCTGGTCTACGGGCTGATCCGGGCCGGGGAAAGTTCCTGGTCTGATCCCGGGGTGATCGGCTGCCTGGTCGGCGCCGTTGTCCTGCTGGCCGCGTTCGGGCTGACCGAGAGCCGGATCGCGCACCCGATGTTCGACCTGTCGCTGCTGCGCGTCCCGACGTTCAGCGGCGGCGCCATCGCGGCCTTCGCGATGAACGGGTCGCTGTACGCGATGCTGCTCTACTTCGTGATCTACCTGCAGGACGTGCTGGGCTACTCCGCGCTCGCGGCCGGGCTGCGGATCGCCGTCCTCAGCGTCGCCCAGCTGGTCACGTCGGTAATCGCCGGACGGCTGAGCGAGCGGGTACCGACTCGCTGGCTGATCGGGCCCGGCCTGCTGCTGGTCGGCGTGGGCCTGGTGGTGACGGCCGGGCTGACCGGCGCCTCCTCCTGGACGCACCTGATCCCCGGGTTCATCATCGCCGGGCTGGGCGGCGGCCTGGTCAACCCGCCGCTGGCGTCCACCGCGATCGGCGTCGTCCCGCCGGCCAAGGCCGGGATGGCCTCCGGGGTCAACACCACCTTCCGGCAGGTCGGCATCGCGGCCGGCATCGCCGCCCTCGGCTCCATCTTCACCGCGGCGATCCAGAGTCACCTGACCAGGTCGCTGCCGCCGTCGGTGGCCGGGCAGGCAGGGAAGCTGGTGGGCGCGGTGCGCCAGGGATCGGTGGGGCAGGCGCTCGCCTCGGTCCCGGCGGCCGACCGCGCGGGCGTGGCCCTGGCCCTGCGGTCCAGCTTCGCCGCCGCGCTGAACGAGCTGCTGTACGTCACCGCGGGCCTCGCCTTCGTCGGCGCGGTCTGCGCGGTGCTGCTGATCCGGCGCCGGGACTTCCACCGGCCCGAGGAACCCGCGCCGGCCGGGACCGCGCCGGCCGGCCAGGCCGCCGCGCAGGAAACGGTCTGACGGGAGACCCGCGCGCAGCGCCCGCTCCGGGTTCCGGGGCGGGCGCTCTGGGCTGGGGGCGGGTCCGGGCTGGGGGCGGGGCTTCTAGGTTCTGGGCGGGCGCTCTGGGCGGGCTAGCGCTCGCCCAGGAAGGCCAGCACGGCCAGGACGCGGCGGTGGTCGGAGTCGGACGGGGGCAGGCCGAGCTTGGCGAAGATGTTGCCGACGTGCTTTTCCACCGCCCGCTCGGAGACGACGTAGTGGGCGGCGATGGCGCCGTTGGTCCGGCCCTCGGCCATCAGCGCGAGCACGTCGCGCTCGCGCGGGGTCAGCGCGTCGAGGGCGGCCGCGTGCCGGGTGGCGCTGAGCAGGCCGGCGACGACCTCCGGGTCGAGGGCGGTGCCGCCCGCCGCGATCCGGGTGATCGCGTCGGTGAACTCGGCCACGTTGGCTACCCGGTCCTTGAGCAGGTAGCCGACGCCGCCGGAGCGCATGCGCAGCAGGTCGGCCGCGTACCTGGTCTCCACGTACTGGGAGAAGACGAGGATGCCGACACCCGGGTGGTCGCGGCGGATGGTGATCGCGGCGCGCAGCCCCTCGTCGGTGTGGCCGGGCGGAATCCGGACGTCGACGATCGCGACGTCCGGCTCCTCGGCGCTGACGGCGGCCAGCAGGGCCTCGGCGTCGCCGACCGCGGCCACCACCTGGTGGCCGCGGTCGGTGAGGATCTCGGTCAGGCCCGCCCGGATTACGGCGGAGTCCTCGGCGATAACGATGCGCATGACGGTCCCGGTCTCAGGCGTGGGAAGGCAGTTCGACGGTGACGGTCGTCGGCCCGCCCTGCGGGCTGCTGACCTCGATGCGGCCGTCGACGGTACGGACCCGCTCGGCCAGGCCGCGCAGGCCGCCGCCGGGCGCCGGGCGCGCTCCCCCGGCCCCGTCGTCGGTCACGCGAACCCGCAGCAACCCGGTGACGTGCACGGCCTCGAGGGTAGCGTGCCGGGCGCCGCTGTGCTTGGCCACGTTGGTCAGCAGTTCGGCGGCTGAGAAGTAGGCGATGGTCTCGATGGCGGCCGACGGCCGTTCGGGGATGTCGGTGACCAGTTCGACCGGGACCGCGCTGCGGTTGGCCAGGGTGGCCAGCGCGTCCGCCAGGCCGTGGTCGAGCACCGGCGGGTGGATGCCGCGGGCCAGCGTCCGCAGGTCGGCGATCGCCTCCACCGCGCCCCGGTGCGCGTCGGCGACCAGCCGGGTAACCCGGGTCAGGTCGACCTCCCCCGGTCCCTCGAGCTTCTCCCGGGCCAGGCCGAGCTTCATCGACAGCGCTACCAGCTGCGCCTGGGTACCGTCGTGGAGGTCCCGCTCGATACTGCGCAGCCGGGCGGCGGAGTCGTCCACGGCGCGGGCCCGGCTCTGCTCGAGCACCTGGATGCGGGCTGCGGACCAGCCTGGTCCGAGCAGACCGCGCATCAGCCAGAGGTCGGCTTCGGTGAGCCGGTGCGTCGCCCAGGGACCCGCCAGCAGCAGGACGGTGCCCGTCGGCAGCAAGGTCGGCCAGGTAGCCAGGTTCAGGAACCCGCCGCCGATCACTTGCTCGAGACCGAGCACCCACCAGACGGGGAAGGTCAGGCAGAAAATCCCGCCGAGCCAGCAAAGCGCGATGACGGCCAGGGTGACGGCGGCGAGCGGGAGCTTCAGCGCGAAGTAGCCGCGGGCCCGCCAGGCGGGCGGGTCGAGTATCCGCGCGGCCATCCATTCCCCGAGCTCGTTCTGCGGCCGCAGCGCCGTCACCGTGACGCCTGCCTCGGCCGCCAACTCGCTGACCCGGGGCAGCGGGAGCAGAGTGACGGTGACCCCGGACCGGTTATCCCACACCCGGGCCTTGCCGCCGGCCTTGATGACCGCCTGGAACAGGCCGATCGGGTCCGGCGTGGCGACCTTGACCCGGTGCTGGGGCCGGAGCGGGGGCGCCGCGGGGAGCTCCTCGCCCGGCAGCGCGCGGGCGAGGGAGCGGGCAGCCGCGCCGAACCTGCGCACGCCGTCCGTCGACAGCGCCCAGAGGATCCCGTTGGCCAGCGTCGGCACGAGGAAGACGAGGGCCGTGAGCGCCAGGCCAAAGCTGGCCAGGGCGTAGCCGATCTCGGTCCCGGCGCGCCGGGCGAACGGCGCGGCAAACACGGAACGTCGCGGTGCGGTAACGGGCTCAGCCATGAGGTGATTGTCGTACGCGATGACGGTGCTGTGACCGCCGGCTTGCCGAGTTTCTGTTTTCACGTCTCGATCCTGCGGCCGCACCCAGGTCCCCGGCGATCGTGCCACCCGCGAGCATCAGGTACGGCTAGCACGACCCCGGAACATCGGGGGGTACGGGGGGCCGCTCCCCCGGGTGACCCTCGGGGGGTACGGGGGGCCGCTCCCCCGGGTGACTCAGTGCCAGCGGAAGCGCCGCGCGGCGACGCCGCCGCCGATGGCGGTCCAGGCCAGCAGCACGAACCAGTCGGTGAGGGGGGCGTGCTCGACCGGCGTGTAGGCCTGCTGGAGAACCTGGGCAAGGGCGCGGACGGGGAACAGCCCGACGGCGGCCGACAGCCAGTGCGGGACCGGGAACGTCGGGTCGAAGAGACCGCTCATGATGGCGAGCGGCAGGTAGGTCGCGCTGGCGACCGGGGTCGCCGACTCGGCGCTGCCGGCCACCGAGCCGAGCGCTACCCCGAGGGCGCCGAAGCAGAGCACCCCGAGCAGCAGGCCGCCGGCCAGCTCGGGCAGGCCGCCCGCCCGCGGCACCGCGCCGAAGACGGCGGCGCCGAGGGCCATGATGCACGCGGTGATCGCCAGGGTGACCGCGGCCGTGCTGCCCAGCACCCCGGCCAGGTAGGCGCCGGGCGGCAGCGGGGTGGTCCTGATCCGCTTGAGCACGCCGTCGTGGCGCAGGGTGGCCAGCTTGGTGCCGAGGTTCACGTAGGCGGCCACGATCACCCCGAACGCGATGATCGAGGGGACGAAGATCATCTGCCCCTCGACGCGGGTGCCCGGCAGGTACCCGGCGGCCGTGGTCGACCCGATAAGCAGCAGCAGCGCGAGCGGGAGGGCAAAGGTGAACAGCGCGTACTCGGCGCTGCGCCAGAAGGAGCGCTGCTCCAGCAGCGCCTGGCGGAACGCGAGGCGGACGGTGCGCCCCCGCTGCGGGCGGGCGGGTTCGCGCCCGGGAAGCCGGGCCTCGGCCAGCGTCAGCGGAGCGGTCATCAGCCGGTTCCCCCCGCAACCGGGGGCACGGGGGGCTGTCCCCCCGGGAGAGCACTGGTCAGGCGCAGGTAGGCGTCTTCCAGGGTGGGCGGCTCCACCGACAGGTCCTCCAGGTCGCCCAGGTCGTTGGCGGCAGCCCAGTCCAGCAGGTCGCGCAGCGCGGACGCGGGGCTGGGGGCCGAGCAGACCGCGACCTCTCCGGTCACCACGACGGCCAGGGACGCGGGCGGCCGGAGAGTGCCATCACGCATCCGTTCGGGCGCGGTGAACTTGATCGTCGCCGCGGTCCCGGCCTGACGGGCGACATGGCGTACCGTGCCCGCGACCTGGATCCGGCCGTCGGCCAGGATGGCGACCCGGTCCGCGAGCCGTTCCGCCTCGTCCAGGTAGTGGGTAGTGAGCACGATCGTCTTACCGAGCGCGCGCAGGTTCTCGATGGCCGCCCAGCACCGCCGCCGCGACTCCGGGTCGAACCCGGTCGTCGGCTCGTCGAGAAAGACCAGGTCCGGGTCGCCGGCCAGCGCGAGAGCCAGGTCGAGGCGGCGGCGCTGCCCGCCGGACAGCCGCCTGACCTGCGTATTCCGCTCGGGGCCGAGCTCTACTACCGCCAGCAGGTCTTCCCGGTCACGCGGACTGGCGTAGTACCCGCGCCAGCAGTCGATCAGCTCCGCCACCCGCGCCTGGCGCGGGAAGCCGCACTCCTGCAGCACCATGCCGATACGCTCCCGGAGCCGGGACGACTGGGCCTGGGGGTCCAGGCCGAGGACGCTGACGGCGCCGCCGGTGCGCCGCCGCAGTCCCTCGAGGATCTCGACCGTGCTGGTCTTTCCCGCCCCGTTGGGGCCGAGCAGGCAGAAGACCTCCCCCTCGGCGACGTCGAAATCGACGCCGCGCAGGACCGCGCGGTCGCCGTAGCTCATCGTGAGGCCCGCTACCTCGATCGCCTGGGTCACCGGCACTCCCCCGGGTCGTAACGGTCGTCATCCGGGCGCTGCGCTTACCGGTCATCAACGGCGACTATACGCGGCGCCGGCCGGCCACAATGAACGGAGACGGGCCGCGGCGCCGGAGACGGGCCGGGCCGGACGAACGGGCAAGGGAGGCCGGTGACGGAGTTCGAGGTGCCGCTGACCCGGCGCGAGGCGGTGGCCCGGCAGTTGCGGGGCGAGATCCTGTCCGGCCGGCTGGCGCCCGGCACCCTGCTGAAGGACGCGGAGCTGGCCGCGCGGCTCGGCATGAGCATCACGCCGGTACGCGAGGCGATCACCCAGCTCGCGGCGGAGGGCCTGGTGGACATCTCGCCCAACCGGGCCCGCAAGGTCGCCGGGTTCACCCTCAAGTCCGCGCTGGACCTGGTGGACGTGATGGAGCTGCTCGCCTGCGCCGGCTTCACCGCGGGCACCGAGAACCTGACCGAGGAGCACCTGACCGGGCTGCGGACCCGTTACGGGGAGCTCACCGCGGCCCTCAAGCGCGGCGACACCGCCATGGCCCAGGTCGCGGGATCCGACTTCAGCACGATCGTCATCCTGGCCGGGGGCAACATCGAGCTGCAGACCCTGGTCGACCAGGTGGTGCTGCGGACCCTGCGGATGCTGCGGCTCAGCCCGGACAGCGACCTGTGGACCCCCTGGGTGGAGGGCTACCGCGCTGTCCTCGAACTGCTGGAGCAGGGCAACCGGGCGGCCGCGGCGGCCCGGTACCGGCAGATCTACCCGGCCTACCGGGCCGCGGTCGAGCGGGCCTTCTCGGCCGCGGCCCCCGGGTAGTCCCGGCCCGGTCACGCGGTCAGCGTGAAGCCCTCGTAGTCGTGGGCCGCCACCTCGTCGCACTTGTCCCGGTAGACGTCGAGGCCGCCCGCGTAGGGCATGAACACCCGTGTCTTGCCGGGCACGTTGGCCCCCATGTACCAGGAGTTCGCCTTGGGGAACAGCGTGTAGGAGGCGATCTCGTTGACGTGGTCCACCCAGTCGTCCTGGGCCTGCCGGGTCGGCTCGATCGCGTGCAGGCCGGCCTTGTTCAGGTGGACGATGGCGTCGGTCACCCAGTCCACGTGCTGCTCGATGGACATCATCATGTTGGTCAGCACCGACGGGCTGCCCGGACCGGTGATCATGAACAGGTTGGGGAACCCGGCCGAGGCGAGGCCGAGGTAGGTCCGCGGCCCGGCGGCCCATTCCTCCTTGAGCGACAGGCCGTCCTTGCCGCGGAAGTCGACCCGGGTCAGCGCGCCGGTCATGGCGTCGAAGCCGGTGGCGTAGACGATCACGTCGAACTCGTACTCGCGGTCGCTGGTGCGGATGCCGCGGGAGGTGATCTCGACCAGCGGCGTGCGCTGCAGGTTGACCAGGTGCACGTTGTCCCGGTTGTAGGTGTCGAAGTAGCCGGTGTCGAGACACGGCCGCTTGGTCCCGACCGGGTACTCCGGGCACAGGTCCTGCGCGGTCTGCGGGTCCTGGACGATCTGCTTGATCTTGCCGTGGACAAACCCGCGCACCCGGTCGTTGGCGTCCTGGCTGACCGCGGTGTCGGTGTAAGCGGTCAGCAGGTTGGTGAGGCTGCCGCTCTCCCAGGCCTCCTGCAGGGTGGCGCCGAACTCCTCGTCCGACACCTCCAGGGCCGACTGAGTCGGGGTGGGGACGGCGACGCCAAAGCCGGACTTGCGCTGGGCCGCGCGCCACTCGCTGTACTGCGCCTGCACGCCCTCCAGTTCGCCCGGGTGCAGCGGCCGGTTGCTGGCCGGCAGGCTGTAGGCGGGGGTGCGCTGGAAGACGACCAGGTCGGCGGCCTGCGCGGCGATGACCGGAATGGACTGCACCCCGGACGAGCCGGTGCCGATCAGGCCGACCCGCAGGCCGGTGAAGTCGACGCCCTCGTGCGGCCAGTGGTGGGTGTGGTAGGTCGGGCCCGCGAACTTCTCGGTGCCGGGGATGTCGGGCACCTTCGCGGCCGACAGGCAGCCGGTCGCCATCACCACGTACCGGGCGGTGACGGCACCGCCCGGGTCGGTCTCCACCCGCCAGGTGCGGGACGGATCGTCCCAGCGGGCGGCGGTGACCCGGGTCTTGAACCTGATGTCCCGGCGCAGGTCGAAGCGGTCGGCGACGTGCCGGGCGTACTTGAGGATCTCCGGCTGGGGAGCGTAACGCTCGGTCCAGCGGTACTCCTGCTCCAGGTCGGAGGAGAAGGAGAACGAGTAGTTGATGCACTCCACGTCGACCCGGGCACCCGGGTAGCGGTTCCAGTACCAGGTACCGCCGACGTCGTCCCCGGCCTCGAACACGACGGCGCTCAGGCCGAGGGCGCGCAGCCGGTGGAGCTGGTACAGGCCGGAGAAGCCGGCCCCGACGACCACGACGTCGACGGCATCGACAGCCTCGGCGCCGGGCGCGTCGGCGGCGCCGGCGGTCTGGGGAACAGCGGTTGCTTCGGACATCTTCGTCCCTCCTGCAGCAGGTCTTGCCAGACCAGGGCAAAGGCAAGACCATTGATGTGAGCCTCCTCACAACGTAAAATGCAGGATGCATTCTGGCAATCCCCTGGATGCGGCGGCGGCTGCGCCGCGGATGAGCACACGAGCCCAATGGAGGGTTTCATGTCCCGTCGTGACCTGATCGACCCGGAATCGCGCGAGCCCCTCGACCAGCTGCTGGCCGTGATGCCGGGCGGCTTCAACTCGATCCCGGACATCGTCGCCCGGCGGGAGGCCGCGACCGCGATGCTCGCCGCCATCGAGGTACCGCCGAACCTGAACGTCACCCACGAGGACCGCACCGTGCCCGGCCCGGAGGGCGCCCCGGACATCAGCGTGCGGATCTACCGGCCGCTCAACGCGACCGGGACGCTGCCGGGCATCTACTTCATCCACGGCGGCGGCATGATCCTGGGCAACGTGGAGGGCGAGAACGCGGTCGCGGCGCAGGTCTGCGAGCAGGTCGGCGCGGTCGTCGTCTCGGTGGAGTACCGGCTGGCCCCCGAGGACCCGCACCCGGCGCAGAGCG
>DASWUW010001307.1:0-8777 GCA_036406335.1 Trebonia sp. | reverse complement strand
CCCGTGATCGTGGGTCAAGAAGGGCGCATACCGCCGCTTTTGACCCACGATCACGGGAGCCGGGTCGAGGGTGACAGCCCTTGCATGCGCCAGATGCCGATCTGGGCGGGGCGGACGGCGACGGTGTCGGCCTTCACTTCGTCTGACGCCATAACGACCGCGCCTCGCTAGGACTCTGGGTCGTCTCCGCCGGGAAGGCGCTGTGCCGTTGACTGGTCCCCGTCCTGGCCCGCCCTGCGCGGTCGCGGCGGCGGCTGGGTCAGTCCTCCCCGGAGAAGCGTCCCCAGACCGCCTGCTTGGACACGCCGAGCGCCGATCCGATGCGTTCCAGCTCACACCCCGGGCCTGCAGGATGCCGGCGAAGTCACGCATGGCGGTGTCGATCTGGAGGGCCAACCCGGATCATTCAGCGGAAATCCAGCGATTAGCATCACGGCCAGGTAACGGCGCCCATGCGCCGGGAGGCCCGCATTACATCACAGCCGAGAGGAGTATCTCAGCGACTCTCCGAGCGGCCAGCCGGGCCTGACGAACCTGCGGATGACGGCCGGGAGGGGACAGGCAGCAGGCTGGCGGCAGGCCAGCCGCCGAAAACGGTTACGCCCCCGAGTGCGTCCCCGTCACGGCCAGCCGCCACGCTGACGGTATGGCTGGCGAGCAAGGCCAGGGTGTCAGCATCCCGGCTGCCCGGCTCAGCGTGGTAGACGGTGAGTGACTGGCCTGAACTGGCGTTGATTGAGAAGGTTTCATACTCCAGGCTCACTTCGCCGACTACCGGATGGACCAGCCGCTTAATGCCAGCGGACTTGGTCCGGACGTCATGCCGGGCCCAGAGCCGGGCGAAAGGCTCACTCTTGAGCGCTAGCCCGCCGACCAGCTCGCTGAGACGCGGATGGTCGGGATCGGCGCCCGTGGCTGCCCGCAACCAGGCGACCGAGTCCCGTGCGGCGCGGTCCCAGTCTGGATACATGTCCTGCTCAGCGGGGTCCAGGAACAGCAGCCGGACCATATTCCGCTCACGGGCGAGCCCGGGATGCAGCGCAGCAGCGAGGACGGAGCAGGCCAGGACATCCCGGAAACGGTTCTGGACAAAGGCCGGGGTGTCGGACCATATATTCAGCAACCGGAGCAGGCCGGGGGCGACCTGCTCCGGCTTTACCGCTGCCCGGCGCCGTGGCCGGTCCGGAGCAGCCAGCTGGCGCAGGTGAGCCAGGGCATCATCATCTAGCCCGAGGACCTCGCCGAGCGCAGCGAGTACCGCGGGAGAGGGGTGGCGATCCCGGCCCTGCTCCAGGCGGATGTAGTAGTCGGTGCTGACGCCGGCCAGCGCGGCCACCTCTTCACGACGCAGGCCTTGGACCCGGCGCCGGTGCGGATCCAAGATGCCGATGCCAGACGGCTGAGCGAGAGCGCGCTTCGCACGCAGGAACTCTCCCAGCCGGTTAGTGCCGCCGCCCATACCGTCATGCTAGTCCCGGTGCTGATGGTGAGGGAGGCTCTGTCACTCCTAGGAACGGCACTTCCAGACACGACGCGGCCTGGTAAGTGCGGGCAGGCGACAGCATCGTGAAGAGCGGCGATTGCTTACCGCGATCCCGCGTCCCGAGGAGAGCCGCATGTCCGGACCCGTTCCAGCCTCGCCGCAACGCTGGCAGACCCTGTCGGTAGTGCTGGTGGCCAGCTTCATGGCCCTATTCGATGGCTACGTGGTCAACCTGGCTGCGCCGACCATCCAGACACGCCTGCATGCGTCGGTCGCCGAGACCAGCCTGGCGGTCGCCGCGTACCTGATCACGTTCGCCGCCGGGCAGATCATCAGCGGCCGTCTCGGTGACGTGTACGGCCACCGCCGGCTGTTCGTCATCGGGATGGTCGCGTTCGCAGTCACGTCGGCCGCTTGCGGCCTGGCGGCCAACCCGGCGGAGCTCATAGCCGCCCGCCTTGCCGAGGGCGCCGCCAGTGCGGTCATGGTGCCCCAGGTCCTCGCTTTGATCACCGCCCTGTTCCCGGACCGGCAAGAACGCTCCCGGGCTGTCGCCTGGTACGGCGTCGCCATCGGGGCTGGCTCCGTGTGCGGCCAGGTCGCCGGTGGTGTCATCCTGACAGCGAACGTGCTTGATCTCAGCTGGCGGCCACTGTTCCTCATCAACGTGCCCATCGGGCTTATCACCGCCGTCGCCGCGTGGCGTCTCCTCCCCAGCCAGCATCACGCCGCCATTCGGGGCCGCCTCGATCTCACCGGCACGGTCTTCATCACCGTCACCATCGCTATGGTCATCGGGCCCGTAGCCCTTGGATCCCAGGAACACTGGCCTATTGGCCTCGATGCCATTCTGGCCTTGTCCCTGCCCGCCATGGCTGGCGTAACTACTCATCAGCGGTGGCTGAAATCCCGGAACGGGAACCCGCTTATCACAGCTGACCTGCTCGGTCAGCGGTCTTTCCGGGCCGGCCTCGCCTTCATCGCCGCATTCATGGCCTTCCTCGGAGCACTCAACCTAGGCATGTCCGAATACCTTCAAGGCGGGCTTCGCCTCTCCGCGCTAGGTACCGGGCTGACTTTTGCCCCTCTGGCCTTCGTCTTTGCCCTCACCTCCCTGTTCACTTCCCGGCTCGCCCACCGCTATGGCCGGCCCGTCCTCACCGTCGGCATTTCTGTCAGCGTGCTCGCGGTCGCGGCTATCCTGGTGCTCGCTCTGCTCGCCAGGCCGCATCCCGCCCTGGTTACCCTCATCGTCCTGTTCGCTGTCATCGGGTTCGGCAACGGACTTGCCATCCCCTCCCTTTACGGCATCGCCCTGGCCGGGGTAGCGAACCATCAGGCTGGGGTCGGCTCAGGCATGCTCAACACAGCCCAGCAGTTCGCCAATGCCATCGGCATTACCCTGGTCGGCGCCATCTTCGCCACCGCCGCCACTGGCTACCGCGACGACCTCGCCCATCTTCTGGTCATCGACCTTTTCCTCCTCGCCGCCGCTCTGGCCGCCAGCCGCTTCTTCCCGGCCCGTCCATCAGCCGGCCAAACCGTCATGGCGGGAGACGACAGGGACCACCGAGCAGGCGGACTCAGCGGTTCCCGCGAAGGACGGCGAGTCCGGTAGGGGGGAGGAAGCGAGTCCGGTAGGGCATACTGGCAGGCTTATTACCCCACCCGGGTGCGCAATACGAGAGGCCGAGCCCTCCACCGACTCTGGAGATCTCGACCTCTCATCAAGGGAACGGTTAGTCGTCGTCCCCCGTCATATTCCTCCTGCATGATCCGCTGTTCTCCTCACGACTTACGCTTCGGCAGCGGCGGCGGCGCATGTCACTGGGGAGGGGGCGCGTACTGCGGTGGCACCTGCCGGCTTGCCACTGTGGCGGCAGGTCACCGCGCCCCAGCCACCCCTCTCCGTCGCGCATCGGCCCGTCAGTGGTCACGACGGCCTTTGCCCTGTCCTCCTTCAGCGCCTTGTTCATCGCTGATGCCGAGCACACCCATCATCCGCGCTGCAGATCGCCAAATGCCAGGTGGAAGTTCGAGCTGCACTTCGACTGCAGACGGTCTTGCCGTCGCGGCCCGGTGCCGCAGTTCGTGCCAGCGAAAAGCCCGCAGGAAGGACCTGAACTTTCCTGCGGGCTTTTCGCGTTACTAGAGGATGAAGAGCATCTCCTGGTAGGTGGCGAGGGGCCAGAGGTCGTCGGCCACCAGGGTCTCCAGCTCGTCGGCGGCCGCCCGCACCGCGTTCATGGCCGGCAGGTCGGTATCCCGGATGTGCGTTGCCTGCTCCTCGGCGCTGCCCTCGTGGTCGTGCCCGATCGCGGCGCGGAGCGTGGCGATGCCCCCGCGCAGGGCCTTGATCGCCGCGGACACCTCGTCGAGGGTGGTGGTGTCGAGTTCGGCTTCGATCGCCTTGAGGCTGGCCAGGTTGGTCGCCAGCTCCGTCTGGTAGCGCAGCGCCGCGGGCAGGATGACGGTGTTGGCCATCTCCAGCGTCAAACGGGCCTCGACGCCCACGCTCAGGATGTACTGCTCGAGACCGATCTCGTAGCGGCTGTGCGACTCGTGGTGGCTGAAGACTCCGTAGCGGCTGAACAGCTCAAGCGAGTCCTCGGTGACCAGCTGGGGCAGCGCGTCAACGGTGGTCCGGAGGTTCAGCAGGCCCCGCGATTCGGCCTCGATCGGCCACGCGTCGGTGTAGCCGTCGCCGTTGAACACCACGCTGCCGTGGACGGTGATGATGTCCTCGAGGACCTTCTGGACGGCGGCGTTGAACTCGGTTCCTTCGGCCGTCAGTCCCTCGAGCTCGGTGGCGATGTAGTCCAGCGCCTCGGCCAGGATGGTGTTGATCGTCACCATCGGGCCGGCGATCGACTGCAGCGACCCCGGGGCCCGGAACTCAAAGCGGTTCCCGGTGAAGGCGAAGGGGCTGGTGCGGTTGCGGTCACCGGGGTCGGTCGGCAGCACCGGCAGCGTGTCCACCCCGATCTCCAGGGTGCCCTTCTGCTTCGAGCTGGTGGCGCCGCCACTCTTGGCGATCTGGTCGAAGACGTCGGTCAGCTGGTCGCCCAGGAAGATCGAGATGATGGCCGGCGGGGCTTCGTTGGCGCCCAGCCGGTGGTCGTTGCTCGCCGATGCGACCGAGGCCCGCAGCAGGCCGCCGTACTTGTGGACGGCGCGGATGACCGCGCCGCAGAAGACGAGGAACTGGGCGTTGGCATGCGGGGTGTCGCCCGGCAGCAGGAGGTTGCCCTCGGTCGAGTTGCCCAGCGAGAAGTTGACGTGCTTGCCCGAGCCGTTGATGCCCTCGAACGGCTTCTCGTGGAACAGGCACTCCATCCCGTGCTTCTGGGCGATGCGCTTCAGGGTCGACATCAGGAGCTGCTGGTGGTCCGCCGCCACGTTGGAGCGCTCGAACATCGGGGCCAGCTCGAACTGGCCGGGAGCCACTTCCTGGTGACGGGTCTTGGCCGGGATCCCGAGCTTGAAGAGCTCCCGTTCGCAGTCGAGCATGTAGCCGAGGACCCGGTCGGGGATGGCACCGAAGTAGTGGTCGTCGAACTCCTGCCCCTTGGGCGCTTTCGCCCCGAACAGCGTGCGGCCGGCGTTGAGGAGGTCGGGACGGCTGAGGAAGAAGCTCCGGTCGATCAGGAAGTACTCCTGCTCGGGACCGGCGAACGACACCACGGCGTCGGGGTTCTCGTGGCCGAACAGCCGCAGCACCCGTTCGGCGTGCTTGGCCATCGCCTGCTGGGAACGCAGCAGCGGCGTCTTGTGGTCGAGGGCATCACCGGTCATCGAGATGAACACGGTGGGGATGCACAGCGTCTTGCCGTTCGGGTTGTCGAGGATGTAGGCGGGGCTGGTGGCGTCCCACCCGGTGTAGCCCCGCGCCTCGAAGGTGTTGCGGAGGCCGCCGTTGGGGAAGCTGGAGGCATCCGGCTCGCCCTGGGTCAGCGTCTTGCCCGCGAACTCGGCGATCGACGAGCCGTCCCCGCCCGGTTCGAGGAAGCTGTCGTGCTTCTCCGCGGTCAGGTGGGTCAACGGGTAGAAGACGTGCGCGTAGTGGGTGGCGCCCTTCTCCATGGCCCAGTCTTTCATCGCCGCGGCGACGACATCGGCGACGGTCGGGTCCAGTGGCTTGGAGTGCTCGTCCGTGGCCATCAGCGACTTGAACACCCCCTTGGGCAGCCGCTTCTGCATGACCGCCTTGCTGAAGACGTTCGCGCCGAACACGTCCCCCGGCGTCTCCGACTCCAGGAAGACCTCCGCCGGGGGCTTGTAATTCTTGGTCGCTTCGATCGCCTGGAGCCGGGCCTTGCTGCCACTCATGGGAACTCCCCCTGGGCCTTCACGGCCCCGTTGTACTCCGACTTTGTCCCGGCAGGGCGAGCCTCGGGAGCTGTAATTGCCGTGACAACGCTAGGAAGAACACATGTCGAGCTTATTTCGAGGAGATTAACGATTCGCTCGGGAATGCAGGTTCACGAAATCCTGGCAATGATGATGGAATTGTCGGCGCAGTCACTTCTTCGCGGTGACGGTAAAGGCCGCGGAGAAGTAGCCGTGAGCCGGGTTGAGCTGCTCGGCGCCGCTCTTGGCGGCGCACGGCCGGCCGAATACCCCCGCGAGGTGGTACGTGCCGGGGGTGGCCGTCTGCGGCACGGTGAAGGTGACCCGGGCGGTCTCGCCGCTGCCCTTGCTGACGGTGGTGACCAGGATCTTCCCGCTGCGCAGGTTCACCGCGTAGGCCAGGACGCGGCTGACGCAGGCGGACGTGCGCAGGGTCGCCCGCAGCGCTCCCGGCGCCGGGAGCGTCCCGGCCGCGAGGTGGACCGTCACCTGCGGGTACTGAAAGGCGCCGGTCACGGCAGCATCCGCGGTGCCGGGCAGCACCGTGACGGCCGTCGCCGCGGCCAGGGCCGCCGCCGCCGCGCAGGCTCTGACCGAAAACTTCCTCAGCATTGGCGTTCCCGTCCTTCCGCGCAGTTCCGTAGGTCTAGAGGTAGCCAGCGCGGGTTTCAGCCGGGAACCCGGTGCGGTGCAGTGCGGTGGCAGACTGAGCGGGGTGAACTCTGCGGACGACGAGCGGTGGATGCGACGGGCGATCTTCCAGGCCTGGCGGTGCCCGCCGTCGGACACCGCGTTTTCCGTGGGCGCGGTCATCGTGGACGCGGCGGGCGAGGAACTGTCCCGCGGGTACTCGCGGGAGGACGGCGACCCGCGGGTGCACGCGGAGGAGGCGGCGCTGGGCAAGCTCGCCCCGGACGAGCCCCGGCTGGCCGGGGCCGTCATCTACAGCACGCTCGAGCCCTGCTCGCAGCGTAAGTCCCGGCCGCGCACCTGCACCGAACTGATCATCGCGGCCCGGCTGCGCCGGGTGGTGATCGCCTGGCGGGAGCCGGCCCTGTTCGTGGCCGACGGCCAGGGATACGAGCGGCTGACCCGCGCCGGGATCACGGTAACCGAGCTGCCGGAGCTGGCGGCGGACGCTACGGCGCCCAACCGGCACCTCATCGACAAGTTGTCCGGATGAGACGGAGAATGTGCGATTTCTGTCTCTTCCTTACTAGTATGTTGGCGGCGTAGGCTACTCACCGGTACATTAAGAAGACAGAACGCGCACGGCGGACACCGCGCAGCAGTCCGACTCGGCAACGAGGGGGCACTATGGAGACGACGACCTTCACCGCGCTGTGCGAGCAGGCCGGCCGCTGGTGGACGATCCGGGTTCCCCAGATCGAGGGACTGACCGCGCAGGTCCGCAGCCTGGACCAGGCCGAGATCGTGGCCCGGCAGCTTATCGCCCGCGCCCTCGGCGCGCCGGCCGAGGCAATCCGGGTCGACGTCTTCCCCGACGCGCCCGCCCCGGTAGCGGACGCGCTCCGCAAGCGGCACGCGGCCCAGGTGGCGGTGGAGACCGCCAGCGAGGCGACCAGGGACGCACTCGGCGTGCTGGCCCGCGAGGGCTACCCCTTCCACGACGCGGCGACCATGCTCGGCCTGTCGCCGGCCGAGATCACTCTGTTCGGGCCGGTCGGCGCGCGCCCGCAGCAGCGGCCGCCGGTGATTTCGGGTCCGCTGGAGCTGGCGGACCAGTAGGCGAGCACCGGACCAGCGGCCGGCCCGGCCGGCAAACGCACTTGGCGGGCCGCGTCCGCTGGCTTAGGGTATGAAACGTTGTGAGCAAAGATGAAATCGGGCGGATTGACGCGTTCTGCGACGCCGTACCGCGCCAGCGGGCCCGGGTGGAGACGATCGGCTCGCTGCTGCTCTTCGTACCGGTCGGATCCGGCTTCCCCTATTACGCCCGGCCGCGGCTCGGGGCCAGGAACCCGGTGCCGGCCGCCGACGTCCGGGCCGTGCGGGCCCGGCAGCGGGAACTGCTGATCCCGGAGTCGTTCGAGTGGATCGAGGAGACCGCGCCGGACATGGCCGAGGCCGCGGCCCAGGCGGGCCTGCTCGTGCACGCGCATCCGCTGCTGGTGCTTGGCCGGCTGTCCCCGCCCCCCGTGCTGCCGCCGCGTGTCTCGGCCGGCGTGCTCCGCCCGGACGACCCGGAGGTGGTGCTGGCCTGGTCGGTGCCGGCGGTCGCGTTCGGGCACCCGGGGACGGAAATCGGCGAGGCCGCCGTCACCGAGCGGGACAAGGTCGCGGCCAACTACGACGCGGCGACCGCCGCGATGCTGCGCGGGCGGCTGCGGGCCGGGCAGTCGGTGCTGGCCGCGGCGCGCGGCCCGAACGGACCGCTCGCGGCCGGCAGCTACCAGCTCGCCGACGGCGTCGCGGAGATCACCGGGGTGGGGGTGCTGCCCGCCAGCCGCCGTCGCGGCCTGGGCGCGGCGGTGACCCACGCACTGGCGGCGGATGCCCGGGCCCGCGGGGCCGGGACCGTTTTCCTGTCGGCCACGGACGCGAGCGTGGCGCGTATCTACGCCCGGCTCGGCTTCCGCGAGATCGGCACGGCCATGATCGCGGAACCGCCGGAGCTGACCGGGACGCCCGGGTAAGTCAGCCCCCGGACCGGTCATCCGAACGGACCGGGGCCGCGCCGGGGCGGCGGAAACGGTGCAGCTCCGCCGGAGTGTGCCCGGACAGCGCCCGGCACTCGCGGGTGAGATGAGGCTGGTCGGCGTAGCCCGCGCGGACCGCGGCGGCGGCCAGGTCCGGGGTGTCCCCGGCGGCGTCCACGATCCGGACGAACCGCTGGAAGCGCAGCACCCGCTGCAGCGTCTTGGGACCGTAGCCGGCCGCCGCGTGGCAGCGGCGGCGGAACTGGCGCTCGCTCAGGCCGGCC
>DASWUW010001306.1:0-7881 GCA_036406335.1 Trebonia sp. | reverse complement strand
CATCCGGCCCCGGCTGGCGCTGGAGCACATCACGATCGACCCGCAGGTCATCCAGATGCTGCGCGCCGACGGGCCGTCCAAGGTCGCGCTGACGCTGAGCCAGCAGCTCGCGGCCGGCTGGGAGCGCTACTTCCTCTGGGAGACGCTGATCGCCGCCGGGTTCGCCGTAATCCCGCTGGTGGCCGTCGCCGCCGTGCGCAGGCGGCCGCGGATCTGGAAGCTGCTCGCGGGCGGGATCGCCGTCGTCGCGGCGGTGAACGCGGGCGGCATCGTGCTCACCGCGTCCGGGACGCCCCAGGTGCTGCGTAGCGTCAAGACGCTGGACGACCTGGTCGGGGTGGACACGCTGACCCGGACCGCGCCCGCTGCCGCGGCCCGGCCGGGCGTGCAGGCGGTGGTGATCGGCGACTCGACCGCGTCGGGCTGGGGCCTGCCCTGGGGGGCCGGTACCACCGCCGAGGACCAGGCCTGCGGCCGTTCGCCGGAGTCCTACGCGGCCGACCTGGCCGCCGCCAACCAGTGGAACGTGCTCAACCTGGCCTGCGGCAGCGCGACGATCGAGAACGGCCTGCTCGGCCCCGAGGTGCTGTACAACGGCGAGGTCGCGGCGCCGCAGCTGCCCCAGGCCGCGGCGGCCACCCAGGCCAAGGTGGTCATCGTCAGCGTGGGCGCGGACGACCTGTCCTGGTCGGTGATGACCCAGCTGTGCGCGGCCCAGACGGTCTGCGACGACAAGGTGTCGTCGGCCTACTTCACCCAGCTGCTCAACACCTTTACCCGGAACTACTACCAGCTGCTGAGTGACCTGGACGCGCTGCCCGCGCATCCGGCGGTGCTGGTGAACCAGTATTACTCGCCGTTCGGGGCCAGTACCGGCTGCCTGCAGCGCTACGGAATGACCACGGCCAAGGTCCGGGTGCTGCTGGCCCGGCTCGCGCAGCTGAACACGGTGCTGCAGCAGGGCGCCAATCTCTTCGGATTCGGCGTGGCCGTGCCCCGGTTCGCCGGACACGAGCTGTGCACCGCCGATCCCTGGGTCCAGGGACCCGCGGACCCGGCGCCGCTGCACCCCAACGCGGCGGGCCAGCTGGCGGTCGCCCTGGCCGATCAGCAGGCGTTCGTGCTGCTGGCGCCGTCGCCGGTCCGGCTCCCGGCCCCGTCCTCATCCCCGGCGGCCACTCCCGCCATGGGATAGCGGGGAAATAAACCGTAACGCTTTAGCCGATTTCTGGCTTTCCCGCAATGACCTTATGGATTCACGCCCGTGCATCTGTCACACTGCATGTTCCATAACGCACGTTCCACGGGAGATCCGGCGAGGTTAAGGCGCAAATGAACTGTGCACAGTGCCAGGCGGCGAACGGCCCCGACGCGGGCTTCTGCGGCAACTGCGGGGCACGCCTGGCCCCGGCCTCGGCGGCGGCCGGGGCGAGCGGTTACCCGCAGTCATCAGGCGCCCCGTCCGGCGACAGCGGCCCCTCCGGTTACGGCAATTCCGGCGAGCCCACCGTCCTCGGCACTCCTGCCTTCCACGCCCCGCCGCCCGGCGCCGACGGCTCTTCCGGTTACGCCGGTTCCGGCGTCCCCTCCGGCTACGGTCCTCCGGCCGGTTACGGCCAGCCCGGCTACGGTCCTCCCGCTGGTTCCGGCCAGTCCGGCTACGGTCCTCCCGCTGGTTCCGGCGGTCCCTCCGGCTACGGCGGGCCTGGTTACGGCCCGGACGTCTACGGCCCGCCGCCGCCCGCAGCCGGCTACGGCCCGCCGCCGGGAGCCAGCTACGGAGCGCCCGGCGGCCAGACCCCTAACGGCCAGGCCCCCGGCGGTTACCAGCCGGGCCAGTACCAGCAGCCGGGCCAGTACCAGCCGGGCCCGGCCGGCGGCCGGTCGTCCAGCCTGCCTCCGGTCAGCTTCAGCCTGGCCCGGCTGACCACGGTCGACAAGATCATCGGGGTGGCCACCCTGATCACCATGATCTCGCTCTGGCTCCCGTGGTACACGGTGAAGTACTCGGTGCTGGGAGTGACGAGCAGCGGGTCGGTCAGCGGGACCCATGACCACGGCTGGCTCTGGCTCGAGTTCCTGCTCGCGCTCGCCCTGATCGTCTACATCGCGGCCCGGGCCGCCTGGGACCAGCTCCCGTTCCAGCTGCCGGTTGCGCACGAGATCGTGCTGATCGCGGCGACCGGCCTGCAGTTCCTGCTGATCCTGATCGCGTTCCTGGCCAAGCCGTCCGTCCACGGCGACCTCGGGTACTCCATCGGCTGGGGCTTCGGCGCCATCCTCGGCCTGCTCGCCGCGATCGCGGCGGCCGCGCCGGTCGGCTACCCGGCGGTCAAGGCCTACCTGGACCGCCGCAAGAGCGGGTCCGGTTCGGCCGGCGCCCCGCGCGGTTACTAGCCTGGGTTCCCCGGGCTGCTAGCCCGGGGAACCGCCGGGCCGCCGGCCGCGGCGGACCGTGCGCAGCCCGGCGAACGTGCCCAGGCAGGCGACGGCCAGCAGGGCGTAAGGCACCAGGTCGGAGGTGGCCTGGGCCAGCACCCCGCTGGCGGACGCGGCGAACGTCTGGCCCGCCGCCCAGGTGAGGTTGGACAGCGCGAACGCGATGCCCTGGTTGATCCCCAGACCCTCCGCGCCCGAGGCGACGAGCGCGGAGGCGGGTGCGAACAGCGTCCCGTAGAAGGGCGTGCCCGCGATGAGAACGGCGACCAGCCAGGGCGCCGAGGGCAGCAGCGGGATCAGGACGGCACACCCGGCGCCGACGGCGAGCGAGACCGTGACCGGCCGGTCCGCGCCGAGCCGGTCCGACAGCCGGCCCGCGAGCGGGGACAGCCCGGACTCGACCAGGGCCCCGCCGAGGAAGGTGGCGGCGATCAGCGGGCCGGAGAGCCCCAGCCGGGACAGCCGCAGCGGCGCTAGTACGTCGATCGTGCCGAAGGCGATCCCGGCCAGTGCCATCAGCCAGCTGCCGGTCATCACCCGCCGGTCGCGCAGCGCGGGCAGCGCCGCCCGCAGTGACTGCGGGGCCTGCGGGCGCGGCGACGGCACGGTGAATGCGATCACGATCAGGAACACGTCGGCCACCGAGGCGGCGGAGAAGGCCGGGCCGGTGCCTACGGCGCTGGCCACCGCCCCCACCGCCGGGCCGAACAGGCCGCCGACCACCGCCGCCCCGAGCGCGGCGCCGAGCAGCTCGCCCCGCCGGGACTCGGGTGCCGCCGTCGCCAGCCAGGACAGCGCGGCCGTCCAGGTGCAGGCCCCGCCGACCCCCTGGACCAGGCGGGCCCCGTCGAGCAGCCCGCTGGAGGTGGTCCAGCCGAAGGCGAGGGTGGCCGCCCCCATCAGGAGCAGCCCGGCTACGGCGACGCCCCGGTCGCCGAACCGCGCGACCAGCGCCCCGCTCGGCAGCGACCCGAGCAGCGTCCCGGCCGGGTAGGCCGCGATCAGCAGCCCGGCCGCTGCCTTGGACAGCCCCGCCGCCGCGGCGTAGTGCGGCAGCAGCGGAGTGAGGGCGGAGAAGAAGACGGTGTCCGCCCCGACGATCGCGCAGACAAACGCGAGCAGCCGGACCGTGGGCCGTTCCAGCTTGACCCGCTCCGGCCGCACCGCCGCCCACCTGCCCCGAAAGCCCTGAAGTCAGCCGGTCTTGCCCTCCAGGGCGCGCCGGGTGAGCACCCGGGCCAGGTGCTCACGGTAGTCCGAGTCGGCGTGGAAGTCGTAGCCGGGGGAGGTGCCCTCGGCCGCCAGCTCGGCTGCCTCGTCGACGGAAGCGCCCGACTTCAGCGCCTCTTCGGTCGCGCTGGCGCGCAGCGGGGTACCGCCCATGGAGGCAAGCGCGACCCGGCCCCCGTAGGCGGCGACGCCGACGATAGCCCAGTCGTTGGCCCGCCGGGTGAACTTCTGGTAACCCCAGGGGACCGTACCGCCGCGCGGCACCCGGACCGCGGTCAGCAGTTCGTCGGGGCCGAGGGCGGACTCGAACGGACCGGTGAAGAAGTCGTCCGCGCCGACCGCCCGCTGGCCCGACGGCCCGCTGATCTCGACTGAGCCGCCCAGCGCGACCAGGGCCATCGGCAGGTCGGCGGACGGGTCGGAGTGGGCCAGCGAGCCGCCGATGGTGCCGCGGTGCCGGATCTGCGGGTCGCCGACCTGCCCGGCCGCGTAGGCCAGGAGCGGCGCCTCTGCCTTGAGCAGGCTGGACCCGGCCAGCTCGGCGTGCCGGGTGGTGGCCCCGATGACCACCTCGTCGCCCTCCAGCGTGATGCCGGACAGTCCCGGCACCCGGGCGATGTCGATGAGCACCGCGGGCTGGGCCAGCCGGACCTTCATCATCGGGAGCAGTGAGTGGCCGCCCGCGAGCAGCTTGGCGTCCTCGCCGTACTCGGCCAGCAGCGCCAGCGCGTGCCCGGCCGAGTCGGCCACCGCGTACTCGAACGGCGCCGGAATCATGCCGTCACCCCCTTGTCCGCCGCGGCCAGCACCGCGCGGACGATGTTGTGGTAGCCGGTACAGCGGCAGAAGTTGCCCTCGAGGCCTTCCCGCACCTCCTGCTCGGTAGGATGCGGGTTTTCCGCCAGCAGGCTGGCGGAAGCCAGCACCATGCCGGGCGTGCAGAAGCCGCACTGCAGCCCGTGGTGCTCGCGAAACGCTTCCTGCACGGTGCTTATGGTGCCGTCCTCGGCGACCAGACCTTCCGTGGTGGTCACCGAGCGGCCGCTCGCCTGTACGGCCAGCACGGTGCAGGACTTGACCGACTCCCCGTCTAGCAGCACCGTGCAGGCGCCGCACGAGGTGGTGTCGCAGCCGGTGTTGGCCGCGCGCAGCCCGAGGGTCTCGCGCAGGTAGTGAATGAGCAGCAGCCGGGGTTCGACCTCGTCACTGCGGACGGTCCCGTTGACCGTGAGCTTGATCTCCGTCACCGGGTCAGGCCTCCTTCGCGCCGCGCGCGGCGTTGATTGCCCGCCAGACCCGCTGCGGGGAGGTGGGCATGTCGATGTGGGTGACGCCGAGGTGGGACACCGCGTCGATGACCGCGTTCTGCACGGCCGGGGTGGCGCCGATCGAGCCGGCCTCGCCGATGCCCTTGGCCCCGAGCGGGTTGTAGGACGTCGGGGTTTCCATGTCGACCAGCTCGTAGCTCGGTACCTCGGTCGCCGTGACGAACGGGTAGTCGGCGAACGTGGCGGTCAGCGGGTTGCCGTCCTCGTCGTAGACGACCTCTTCCAGGAACGCCTGCGCGGCGCCCTGGGCGATGCCGCCGTGCCGCTGGCCCTCGGCCAGCAGCGGGTTGATCACGGTGCCGGCGTCGTCGACGGTCACGATCCGCCGGAAGAACACCTTGCCGGTCTCGGTGTCCACCTCGACCACCGCGACGTGGGTGCCGAAGGGGAACGTCGGCCCGGGTGAGGTGAACACGCTGCGGACGAAGAGCCGCTCGGTCTGGGCGAGCGACGAGAGCGGCACCGAGATGTCGGGGTCGCCCTTGACGTTGAACGCGCTCGCGTCCCGGTCGTACACGAGGTCAGCGGGCGCCGCCTCGAGCGTCTCGGCCGCGCGTTCGCGGGCCACGGCGAGCAGCTCCTGGGACGCCTTCTGCACGGCGGCGCCGCCCAGCTGAAGCGAGCGCGAGCCGCCGGTACCGCCGCCCTGGGGAACCAGGTCGGTGTCGCCCCACTTGACCGTGATCTTGTCGATCGGGATGCCTAGCTCATTGCTGACCAGCATCGCCCACACGGTCTGGTGACCCTGGCCGTGCGGCGACGTTCCGGTCAGCACGGTCGCGGTGCCGTCCGGGTGCACCTCGACGGTGCCGTTCTCGTTCGGGCCGCCGGCTTCGCCGCCCGGCCCGGTGATCTCCACGTAAGACGACAGGCCGATGCCCAGCTGCAGCGTGTCGCCGCTGGCGCGGCGCTTGGCCTGCTCGGCCCGCAGCCCCTCGTAGTCGGCCGCTTCCAGCGCCTTCTCCAGCGCGGTGACGTAGTCGCCGGAGTCGTAGACCGCGCCGAACGCGGTCTTGTGCGGTTCGGTGAACTTCGGCAGCAGGTTCTTCCGCCGTACCTCAGCGGGGTCAACTCCGGCCGCGGCGGCGAACAGGTCCATGGCCCGGTCGACGGCGGCGGCCGCCTCGGGGCGCCCCGCGCCCCGGTAGGCGCCGACCGGCGTGGTGTTGGTCATTACCGAGGTGGCCCAGGCCTCGGCCCGGGGAATGCGGTAGGGGCCGGGCGCCATAAGGATGGTCAGCGACGGCAGGAACGGGCCGAACTTGGGGTAGGCGCCGCTGTCCTGCAGGATCTCCAGGCGGTAGGCGAGCACCGTGCCGTCGCGCGTGCCGCCGATGGTGACCTTGTGCTGCTGCGCCCGGCCGTGGGTCATGCCGACCAGGTTTTCCATCCGGGTCTCGGACCAGCGCGCGGGCCGCCCCAGCTGCTTCGCGATCCAGCAGGTGACGACCTGCTCGACGTCGACGCCGAACTTGGCCCCGAACCCGCCGCCTACGTCGGGCGTGATCACCCGCACCACGTCGGCTTCGACGCCGAGCGCGGCGACCAGCGCGCCCTTGGTGCCCTGCGCCCCCTGGTTCGGGATCCAGGCGGTCAGCCGCCCGTCTTGCCCCCATACCGCGGCGGCCGCCCGGGACTCCATCGGCGCCGGCGCCACCCGCCGGTTCTGGACCACCTCGCTCACGACGACCTCGCAGCCGTCGAACAGGTGCGGGTCGGCCGCCGACGCGTCACCGAAGGTGCAGACCACGTTGGTTCCGGCCTCCGGGAACAGCAGTCCCCGTACGCCGGCCAGCGCATCGTTCATGTCCACCACGGCGGGCAGGATGTCGTAGTCGATGTCGACCAGTTCGATGGCGTCTTCGCCCTGGTACATCTCCTCGGTGACCACCGCGGCGACCGGCTCGCCGACGAAGCGCACCGTATCGCTGGCCAGCAGCGTCTGCAGCATCGCCTGGTTCATGTTGGGAATCGGCGGCTTGAGCGGCTGGATCCCGTCCGCCGCCAGGTCGGCCGCGGTGTAGACGGCGATGACGCCCTCGGCGTCCAGCGCGGCGCTGGTGTCGAGGCCGGCGATCTTCGCGTGCGCGACCGTTGACCGGACGAAGTGCACGTAACAGGCGCCGGCCAGCCGCTCGTCCTGCACGTCTTCGGTGTAGACGGCTCCCGTGGTCAGGAAGCCAGGGTCTTCGGTCCGCAGGACCCGGGTGCCCAGAATGCTGGTGCCGTTAATGCTCACAGATTCAGACTAACCTGCCGGAGGCGCACTCCGCTTTTGGGTCTGGCCACAAGGCTGCGAAGTATCAGTGAGACTACCTGGGAGCTTGCCGGCTACCGGGACCAGGCGATCAGGCGAACAGCGCCCGGATGTCGTCCTCGGACAGGGCGGACGAGAACGCGCTGTCGCTGTCGATCACCGAGGAGAACAGCTCGGCCTTGCGCGCCTTGAGCGCCATGACCTTCTCCTCGATGGTGCCGGCGGCGATCAGCCGGTAGACCATCACGTTCCGGGTCTGCCCGATGCGGTGCGTCCGGTCCACTGCCTGGGCCTCGGTCGCCGGGTTCCACCACGGGTCGAGCAGGAAGCAGTAGTCCGCCTCGGTGAGGTTGAGCCCGAAGCCGCCCGCCTTGAGCGAGATCAGGAAGACCGGGGCGGTGCCTTCCTTGAATGCGGAGATCACCGCCGCCCGGTTGACGGTGGAGCCGTCCAGGTAGCAGCACTCGACGCCGGAGGCCTCGAGGCTGTTCTTGGCGATCTTCAGGAACCGGGTGAACTGGCTGAAGACCAGGGCCCGGTGACCGCCGCCGGCCACGTCGGCGATCTGCTCGAGCAGCGAGTCGATCTTGGCCGAGGGCACGTCCGCGTGCTCGGCGTCCACCAGGC
>DASWUW010001305.1:0-1650 GCA_036406335.1 Trebonia sp. | reverse complement strand
AGCCGAGGTCGCCATCAGCCGGCTAGACGCGGCAGCTGTCGCCCTCGCGGACACGGAGGCGCTGGCCCGTCTCCTACTGCGCGCGGAATCGGTCGCGTCGTCTCGGATCGAGGGTCTTGAGGTCGGGGCGCGGAAGCTGCTGCGCACCGAGGCGGCAGAGGCCGCCGGCGTGCACGGCCCAGACGTCACCGTCCATGAGGTTCTCGGGAATATCGCCGCCATGAGCGCCGCCCTGCAAGCGATCGGCCCGGGTGACCAGATCACGCCCGAGGTACTGCTCGCCTTTCATGCCCGGCTCACGGCTCACGCGCCGGGCCGGACGGAGGCAGGAAGCCTGCGCACCAGGCAGAACTGGATCGGCGGCAGTGACTACAACCCTTGCACCGCGGCCTTCGTACCCCCGCCGCCCGAAGACGTTCCTGATCTGATCGCCGACCTGTGCGCGTTCTGCAACCAGGACGGGCTGCCAGCCGTAGCCCAAGCCGCGCTCGCGCATGCGCAGTTCGAGACGGTCCACCCGTTCGCCGACGGCAACGGCCGCACCGGACGCGGGCTCATCCAACTCGTGCTGCGCCGCCGCGAGCTGGCCAGCCGGGTCGTCCCGCCGGTGTCTCTGGTCCTTGCGACCTGGGCGAAGGATTATCTCGAGGGGCTAACCGCTACCCGCTACGGGGGCTCAGCGGACGGTGCGGAGGCCCACGAAGGGCTTAACCGGTGGATCGGCCGTTTCGCCGGGGCATGCGTCCGTGCGGTCGAGGACGCGGCGGCCTTCGAGTCCCGCATTCAGGAGATGGAAGGCGGCTGGCGGGCGCGGCTCGGACCGGTCCGCGCGGGGTCCGCCGCCGACCTGCTACTGCGCGCCCTCCCCGGGGCTCCGGTGCTGACCGCAGCCAGCGCCACCGAGCTGACCGGCCGGACCTTCCCGGCAGTTAATGATGCCATTGCCCGCTTGGTCGAGGGGGGTGTGCTCCGGCAGATCACTCTCGGGAAACGCAACCGGGCTTTCGAGGCCAAGGAAGTCGTCGACGCGTTCACTTCGCTGGAACGCCAGCTCGCCAGCCCGGCGGGAGAGACCCGCAGTTCCCCGCCGAGCCGTCCGGTCACGCCGCGGTCTCCGGGCGACTAAGCAAAAACAGCACGCCTGGGGAAGGTCTAGCGGCCGGAGGCGCGGTAGGCGACGATCTGGCGGATGGCCCGTTCCAGGGCGTAGTCGGCGCTGACGCCGCCCCCCTTGACCTGGGCGTCGGCCTCGGCTACGGCCTGCAGGGCGCTGGCGACGCCGTCAGGGGTCCAGCCGCGCAGCTGCTGCCGGATCCGGTCGATCTTCCACGGCGGGGCGCCTACCTCGGCCGCCAGCGCGTTGGCGTTGGCGTTGCGGGAGGCAGCGCCGACCCGGCCCAGCAGCCGCACTCCGGTGGCGAGGGCACTGGCGATCAGCACCGGTGCGGTGCCGGTGGCCAGGGCCCAGCGGAGCTGTTCCAGGGCCTCGTTGAGCCGGCCCTCGACCGCGTGGTCGGCCACGCTGAAACCGGTCGCCTCCGCGCGGCCCCGGTAATAACGGGCGACGGTAGCCGCGCCGATCCGGCCGCTGGTGTCGGAGGCGAGCTGGTCGGCCGCGCTCGCGAGCTCGCGCAGGTCACCGCCGATCGC
>DASWUW010001304.1:0-2391 GCA_036406335.1 Trebonia sp. | reverse complement strand
AGCACGAGACCGATCACCTGAACGGCATCGTCATAGAAGATCACCTCACCGCGCCCGAACGCCGCGAGCTGCGCCGTCAGCACGAGCGGCTCGCTGTCACCTACCCGGGCGACTGGCCCGCGTCCCCGCAGCTCTCGCGGTAGAACCTGGGTCCGGCCGCGGCCGGACCGGGAACGGCTGAGCGCCGCGAGCTGTTTGGACTCGCTAGTCCATTTTATGCTGCCTACGGTCGGGGTATGACGATGCGACTCAAGGGCAAGACCGCCCTCATTACCGGGTCTACCAGCAATATCGGCCGCGCCGCGGCCCTCGCCTTTGCCGCCGAGGGTGCGCACGTGATCGTCTCCGGCCGGGACGACGCGCGCGGCGCGGACGTGGTGGCGGCTATCCGCGGCGGCGGCGGCGCGGCCGACTACGTGCACGCTGACCTGGACGGCACCGAAGCGGCCAGCCGGGCCCTGGCTGACGCGGCGGCCGGGCGGCTGGGCGGGCGGATCGACATCCTGGTCAACAACGCGGGCATCTTCCCGCCCGCCGACACGCTTACCGCCGATCCCGAGATGTTCGACCGGGTCTACGCGGTGAACGTGAAGGCCCCGTTTTTCCTCACCCAGGCGGTGGCCCCGGCGATGATCGCGGCCGGCGGCGGCGTGATCGTCAACCTCGGTTCGTGGGTGGCCCGGCTCAGCGTCCCGGCCGGCGCCCTGTACGCCTCGACTAAGGGGGCGATGGAGACGCTGACCCGGGCCTGGGCCGCCGAGTTCGGGCCGCGGGGAATCCGGGTCAACGCCGTCTCCCCCGGGGTCATCCGGGATCCGGCGGTCTACGCCGACACCGACCACCCGGCGGCGCCGATGATGGCGGGCACCCCGGCCGGGCGGACCGGCAGCCCGGACGAGGTCGCCGCCGCCCTGGTCTACCTCGCCTCGGACGACGCCGCCTTCGTGCAGGGTGCGGTGCTCGATGTCGACGGCGGACGGACCGGGGTGGCCGTCATCGCCGGGAGCCGCTAGACGTTCAGCCCGCGCCCGTCCTGCCACTGCGCGCGGGTCAGGTCGTAGTGACAGTCCCCGACGGCGGCGGGCGTCCGCTGCTGCATCCCGAGGCGGCCGAGGAGCGCGCGGGAGGCACGGTTGGCCGGTTCGCAGCCGGCGGTGACCCGTTCCAGGCCGAGCGTTTCGAACACGTAGGGCAGGAACGCGGTCATCGCCTCGCAGCCGTAGCCCTGGCGGTGAAAGCCGGGATGAAACTGGAACCCGATGTCCCCTTCGGCCCGGGATTCGAGGTAGACGCCGATGTCACCGATTACCGTGCCGGATTCGACGTGCTGGACGGCGTACCCGTGCCAGCTGCTGAGCTCGCGCTCGTCCAGACCGGCCTGCACAGTCAGGTAGTGCGCGGCCTGCTGGACGCCCATCGGCTGGCCGTGCTGGTACTGGTACTGCCGCACCCGCGGGTCGGCCTGGTAGGCGCAGAAATCGCCGAGATCGGCCGGGCTGAACGACCGGATGAGCAGGCGGCTGGTGCGCAGTGGCTCCATCATCACCGCCAAAATACCAACCCCGGTCACTTCAAGATGTTGAAGACGGTAAGCAGCTGGCTTCGGATGGGTCAAGAATGTTGCGCGGCGCCCGCCGCGCTCCCTGAGGCCAGGCTGAGCACGAAGTCCGCGATCTGGCGCAGCGTGCGGCACTCTTCGACCTGCGTGCACAGCGGAGTGTAACGGCCGATCACCGAGTCGCCGTCGTCCCAGTAGGGGCGTGGTTCCGGGTTGAGCCAGTACACCCGTCCGGCCCGGTCGGCGATCTCGGCGAATTCGCGGAGGGCCGGGTCGAGGTGGTTGGTCCGGGCGTCCCCGACCACGAGGATCACCGAGCGGCGGGTCAGCGAGCGGGCCGGGCCGCGGGCGAACTCCCGGATGACCCGGCCGTAATCCGAGCGGCCGTTCAGCGTCGCCTCCCCCGCCGCGGCCTCCATGGCCCCGACCGAGCGGCCGGCCGCCCGCGCCTCCTTGACCAGGCCGGTGATCTCGGCCAGGCCGTCGATAAAGGCGAAGGTGCGCAGCCGGCTGAGCCGGCTGTCCATCGCGGCGAGCAGGTCGAGCGTGAAGCGGGAGTAGGCGGACACCGAACCAGACACGTCGCACAGCACCACGATCTCCGGCCGGGGCGGCCGGGGCGGTTCAGTCACGATCGAGAACGGCACGCCGCCGGTCCCCATCGCCCGGCGCAGCGTGCCCCGGATGCTGACCCGGCGCCGCCGGGAAAGCGCCTGGCGCTCCAGGATCCGGGCCAGGTGCTGCGCTAGCGGCGCGACCGCCGCGGCGATCTGCCGTGACTCCGCCGCCGACGAGCCAGAAATGTCCAGGTCCTGGGCCAGCTGGACCCGCAT
>DASWUW010001303.1:0-1953 GCA_036406335.1 Trebonia sp. | reverse complement strand
TCCGGCGATCCGCTCCAAGGTCTGCCCCGGGTCGGTGGGGTCGGGCCGGCCCAGCATGATCGCGAGGTTCTCGTACGGCACCGCGTCGAGGTGCCGTCGCTGCAGCCGGATCAGGCTCGCGGCGGTCGGCGGGAGGTCGCCAGGCAGGCCGAGCCTGGTCAGGTAGCGAATCACCGCGTCGACGGGCACCGCGCCAGTATGCGCGCGACCGCGGAACCCCGGCAACGTCCAACATCCTTCAGGACTCGGTCGAGTGCCGCCCGGCCCGCCGGTCCCCAGTGAGGCTTGCCGCCAGGAAGGCCCCGGTCTCCGTTCTGCCCCATGAGCATCAGGAAGAGGCTTTTCATGGCGGCCAGCCCGCGGGCGCGCCGGATCGCCGCCTCGTCTGCCTGCGCGTACCGGTCGAAAAAGCGTGCGGCCGTGCCCGCGGGCAGCAGCACCCAGGCGGCCGCGAGGTCCCCCGCCGGATCGCCGGCGAACAAGTCACCAAAGTCGACGATGCCCGAAAGCGTTCCGCCGGTGACGACGACGTTCGCGGGATGGAGGTCGCCGTGCACCCACACCGGCGGGCCCGCCCACGCCCGGGCCGCAACCGCGTCGTCCCAGACGGACCGGATGCCGGCGGCGATGTCGCCGGGGGCGACCGCCCGGAGGAATTTCTCGAAGCCGTCCGTGCAGTTCCCGGGATGGGCACCGCGGTCGGTGGCGATCGGGGCCTCGGCGGGCGCCTCCACATGGAGCGTCCGGAGGAAACCCGCCAGGGTGTCGGCCGCGTGAGCGCCGCGGCTGATCGAGCCGTGGTCAAGCGGCTCGCCGGGAACCCACGTCATCACGGTCCAGTGCCTGGGGAAGCGCTCGGACGGTTCGCCGGACCTCACCGGGAGCGGCAGGAGCGGGGCCAGCACCGGCAGCCAGCGCCGCTCCTTGAGCTGGAGATCGCCAGCCGGGTCCATGCGCTGCCCTACCAGAGGCCGGCCGGCTGCCGGGTGACCCGGTTGAGGCGGTTGAAGACGTTGGTGACCGCGATGGTCAGCATCAGCGAGGCCAGGCCCCGCTCGTCGTAGTGCCGGGCGGCCTCGTCCCAGATCGCGTCGGGCACCGGGTCGGGGTGGTCGGCCAGCCGGGTCGCGGCCTCGGCGAGGGCGAGGGCGGCCCGCTCGGCGTCGGTGAAGTACGGGGCCTCACGCCAGGCCGCGACCGTGGCCAGGCGTTCCGCCGACTGCTGGCTCTTAGCCGCCGCCGCGACGCAGGCGCTGCAGCCGTTGACCTGACTGACCCGCAGGTGCACGAGCTCACTGGTGTCCGCCGGGACGCCGCCGGCGCCGCTGGCCTGGCTCAGCTCCATCAGCGCGGGCCAGGCGCCGGGAAGGACGGCCGCCGGGTTCTTCATGCGTGGTTCCATGCCGCTTGCTCGCTTTGGGGTTGGGTATGGTCGGCGGTAGCTCCGCTGCCACCCGGATGCCGCCATCACCGAAGACCGTTCCCGCGGAAGGAATGTGACGAGATGGCAGGGCAGGATTTGCTGGCGCTCGAGTTCGAGGCGCACCGCCCGTATCTGCGCGGCGTGGCCTACCGGATCCTGGGCTCGGCCGCCGACGCCGACGACGCGGTGCAGGAGAGGCGGAACCGCGAGGTCGTCACCGCGTTCTTCGCGGCGGCCCGGGAGGCCCGGTTCGCGGTGCTACTCGAGCTGCTCGACCCGGACGTGGTAATGCGGGCCGACGCGGTCGCGGCCCGGATGGGCGCGGACCCCGCCGCGGCCGGCGCCGATGCCGTGGCCAAGTGGATCGCCGGCCGGGCCCGGGGTGCCGCTCCGGCGCTGGTCGGCTATGAGCCCGGCGCCGCCTGGGTGGTAAACGGCGCGGTGCGCGTCGCGTTCAGCTTCACGGTCACCGACGCCGGCCGCATCACCGCCATCGACCTGATCGGCGACCCGGCCGTACTGGCCGGGCT
>DASWUW010001302.1:0-4156 GCA_036406335.1 Trebonia sp. | reverse complement strand
CGGAATCACGGCTCCGGTCGGGGCGGCGGCTTGAACAAGCCTGGCCGCCATCGCGCCGAACGAGACCGGCGTTCTCTGGCCACCGCCCGCCGGTGCCGTCCCGGCCGCCGCCGCCCGGTCCGCGGGCGGTCCGCTCCGGCTGGGAGCGGCGCCCCGAGCAGCGCCGTCCCCGGCCGTCCGGTCCCGGGCTGGTTCCCGGGTGCTGGTGGCCTGCGGCCGGCCATGTCCAGCCAGCGCAGCGCCGGGGTGGCCTCGATGACCCGGGTAAAGCTGACCTTCTCACTGGTCACGGTCAGCGCGACGATCCCGGCGAGCAGCCCGGCCCGGGCGGGCCCGGGCAGAACCCGGGCGGCCGCCGCGCCGAGCAGCGCACCGAGCGCGTTGGCGCCGGCGTCACCGAGCATGGCCCGCTCGCCGAGGTCCTCGGGAAGCAGCGCGAGCGCCGCCCCCACGGGCCCGGCGACGGCGTCCAGGCCGGCCAGCCGCCCGCGCGCGTCCCCCGCCCCTGCGTCACCGCCGGTCAGCGCGGTCCCCGCCGTGATCAGGGCCGCGGACAGGACCGCGACCTTGATCGCCCGGCCCGGGCGCAGGTCGAAGAGATTGAGCAGGTTAGCGCCGCCGGCGATCAGCCCGGCGTTGACGATCACGTTCCCGGTGCGGCCGGGCAGGCGGCTGCCGCGGCGGACGCCTCCCGCGGGCCCCGGCCCAGCCTGTCCCGGGTCCAGGAGCGCGGCGGCCAGGCCGGTCACGGCCAGGCCGGCCAGCTTGACCGTGCCGGTCGTCACCTCACCGTGCGCCAGTGCCCCCAGGTGGCCGCGCAGTCCCCGGCGCTGGCCGGAGCCGCGCAGGTCGTCGAGCACGCCGAAGCCGAGCGCGCCCAGGCCGGCGACCGCCACGGCCAGGCCGTCGCGGCCCGCGGCCAGACCGGGCCGGGCGCTGAGGAACTGCGCGCTGACCGCGCCGGCAGCCAGGGCGGGGCCTTCGAGAAGCGTGACCTGCTCGCCCCGGTGGTTGGTCCGCGTCCAGGTCTTGTCCCCGGCGGGCGGCCAGCGGCGCAGCACGGCGTAGCTGCCGCGGGCCGCGAGCGCCGATGCCCCGGCGGCGGCGATCGCGCGTTTCACTTGCTCACCCCGGTCTCGGCGGCCGCCCCGGTCGCCTTCCGCGTCGGCTTCTGGGTGGTTTTCTGCGTCGGGGTGCCCGAGGCGGCCGGCGTCACGCTGGGCACGGGCGGCGGTACCGGGCTGACCGCGGACGCACCCGAAATCCCGTAGTTGTTCGGCTTCTGGCCTGCCAGCTGGCTGGCCAGCGCCCATACGGCGGAGATCTGCCCCAGCGTGGTGTCCGCGTTGTCCACGCTGGACACCTGCCCGGAGACGCTGCTGCTGCGCAGCACCGAGACCGCGCTCGCCGCCGGGGCCGAGCCGGCGACCGAGCCGGTGACGACGGCAGCGGCGCTGGCGGCGGCGAACTGCTGCGCCACGGCGAGCAGGACCTGGTCGGCCGGGTCGCTGGTCCCGTCGGAAGGAGCGGTCCCGGGGGTGACCAGCACGGCGAGGGTGGCCCGGTCGGTGACGGTGCCGCTGGTGGTCAGGTAACCGCCTTGGGCGTAGGCCTGCAGCAGGGTCTGCGCCTGGACGGCGGTCAGCCCGGGCGCGCCCGCGGCCGGCTCCACGACGGCGGACGCGATCAGCTGGGCGGCCTGCTGCTCGTAGACCGTCTGCGCGGCGGCGCCGGTCCCGAGTACGGAGCCGTCGGCGGCCGCCTGCTCCTGACTGATCGCACTGAGGTTGGCCTCGGTGGCGCCGGACAGGTCGTTGAACTTCGGCTGCAGGGCGACCGTGCCGGTGACCGTGGCCCCGGACAGGCTCGCGGCCTGCCTGACACCGCTGATGACGCCGGCCGGCGCGCCCGGCTCGGTGACGATGACGACCCGGTCGCCGGGCAGGAGGCCGTTCACCAGCCGCTGCTCGGCGGTGCGCAGGAACGTGTCGCTGGCGCCGGACAGCGCCTCGAAGCTGTCCCGCTGGGCACCGACCGCGGCGAGCTGGTTCTTCAGCGAGAGAGTGGTGCCCCGCAGCGCGTCGAGGGTGGTGCCCTGCAGTTCGGTGGAGCCGAGCACGATGCCGATCGCGAGCGCGAGGAACACGGCCACGATCGAGACGAGGTGATAGCGGAAGTCGATCACTTGAACAGCCCCGTGAACCAGTAGCCGAAGGTGTGCCAGGTGGCGCTCAGGTAATTGCCGAGAATCGGCCCGGCAGGCGAGTAGGCGATCGCCACGACCACCGTGACCGCCGCGGCGACCACGAGCGCGGCCAGCGCCCACCCTGAGATCCGGCTCTGGTAGAGCTGGTGTACCCCCCGGGCGTTGACCAGCTTACTGCCGACCCGCAGATGGGTGAGGAACGTGGAGGCCATCCCGGGACGGCCCTTGTCGAGGAATTCCTCCAGGGTCCAGTGCGTGCCCACCACCGCGATCAGGCTGGCGCCGCACCCGTCGGCGACCAGCAGGGCGACGTCCTCGCTGGTGCCCGGGGCGGGCAGCGGCACGCCGTCCAGGCCGAGAGCGGCCAGGCGCTCCATGCCCGGGGCGCGGCCGTCCGGGTAGGCGTGCACCACGAGCTCGGCCCCGGCGGCCAGCGCCTCGTCGGAGACCGAGTCCATGTCGCCGATGATGACGTCCGGCTGGTAGCCGGCCTCGAGGAGGGCGTCGGCGCCGCCGTCCACGGCCACCAGCACCGGCCGGTACTCGCGGATGTAGGGGCGCAGGGCGCGCAGGTCCTGCCGGTAGCGGTAACCGCGGACGACGACCAGGACGTGCCTGCCCCGCATGGCGGTGGCCAGCTCGGGCGGGCGGATGCCGTTGGTGAGCAGGTCGCGCTCGCGGCGCAGGAACTCCAGGGTGTTCTCGGCGAACGCGTCGATCCGGGTGGCCGCCGCGGCGTTGGCGTCGTCCAGCGCGGCGGCCAGGCCGGCCTCGGTGAGCAGCACGCCCTTGGCGATGACCTGATCGCTGTCGTTGTAGAGGATGTCCTTGTCGAGCCGGACGACGGCGCCCTCGGCGACCCGGGTGAGTACCTCTTTGCCGGCGTCGTCCACCACGGGGATGCCGGCCTCGACGAGCAGTCTCGGCCCCAGGTTCGGGTAGCGGCCGGTGACCGACCGGGACGCGTTCACCACGGCGGCGACCCGGCACGCGATCAGCTCGTCCGCGGAGACCCGGTCCAGGTCGGGATGGTCGATGATCGCGATGTCGCCCGGTCCCAGGCGGCGGACCAGGACCTTGGTCTTGATATCGGTTCTGGCCACGCCGAGAATGCCCGGCGGTTCTTCGGCTCTCCCCCGCCTGACGTGCGCAAACCTTATCGAGGGTACTCTCATCGCACTTCATAGTGGCATACCGGCGCGACTGCCCAGGGTCATGTCGGGGCATCACCGCGAGCTGCCGGGCGCCGGCCCCGGTTTCGCCGCGCCGCCCGGCGCCGCCGCGGGCGCGGTGACGGGCCGCCGGGCGGCGGGCATACGGTGGGTCCTGTGACTGCGCAGCCCGAAACCACGCCCATCCGGCTTACCTCCCTGTCGCACGGCGCCGGCTGTGCCTGCAAGCTGCCGCTGGCGTCCCTGGACGAGCTGATGGCCTCGCTCGGACCCGGCGTGCTCGGCGCGGCCGGCGCGGGCGGCGCCGGCGGCAGCACGCTCCCCGGCGACCTGCTCGTCGGGGCCGCCGAGGGCGACGACGCGGCCGTCCTGCGCCTGGACGACGAGCGGGCGCTGGTGCTCACCACGGACTTTTTCACGCCGATCGTCGACGACCCGGGCGACTGGGGGCGGATCGCGGCGGCCAACGCCCTGTCCGACGTGTACGCGATGGGCGGCCGGCCGGCGATCGCACTGAACCTGACCGCCTGGCCGGCCGCGCTGCCGCTGTCCATCCTGGCGGACGTGCTGCGCGGCGGCGCGGCGGTCGCCGCCGAGGCGGGCTGCCTGGTCGTCGGCGGGCACACCATCGACGACCCGGAGCCCAAGTACGGCATGGCGGTCGTCGGCTTCGCCTCGCCGTCGCGCCTGTTCACCATCGATGCCGCCCGGCCCGGCGACACGCTGGTGCTGACCAAGGCGATCGGCACCGGAGTGGTCGCGACCGCGCACAAGCGCG
>DASWUW010001301.1:0-1858 GCA_036406335.1 Trebonia sp. | reverse complement strand
CCCGCAGCCGCTACGACTTCGGAAACACGATCGCCGTGATCCCGTACCGGGGCACCTCAACCGTAAACGTCCCGCCGGAATTCTCGATAGGCGCCTCGCTGATGTCTTTACCAGCGTCGCTCGCCGCCTTGTCCCAGTCGTAGCGCGTGCCCTTCGCGGCGAAGTCGTAACCCGGCGCCGCCACCGTCACCGTCACCGAGCGGTCCGGAGCCTTGTTGATCAGCAGCAGCCCCAGTCCGCCGTCCCGCCGCTTCACCGCATGCACCGCCAGGCCCCCGATCGAGGAGCTCGCCGTCACAAACGCATCTCCCGGCCGCACGATCTTGTGCACCAGCTTCAGCCCGTAAAACGCCGGCTGAGGCTTGTTGTTGTTGTCCAGAAAGGTCGGGCTCGCGCCATGGATCGGCGACCAGTCCACCGTGTAAGCGCCGCGCTCGAGCAGCATCGCAACGGAGTCGGCCGCAAACAGCGCGATCGCCGCGGGGTTCCTCGCCGGCAGCCACGAGTTCAGGCTCAGGCTCGTCACCGCGATCTGCGGCGAGTGTCCCGACGGGCAGAACTTCCTGTACTTCTCGCTCAACTCCGCAGCCAGCACGTCGTAGTCGTGGTGAATCGCATCGGTGTCGTAAAACTTCTGGTTATCCAGCGGATACCTCGCCGCCCGCAGCAGGTCGCTCTCATCGAGGTAGTTCACGTAGTCCGGCGGAGCCCCCTTGCCCTCGCTCAAAGAGATCGCGCTGAAGTCCATGCTCCCGCACGCCGCCTTCAACACCGCCGCATTCCAGTTCTTGCCCACCGGGTTGGGGTCGTTGGTGAAGATGGGCGGCATCGTCAGCGACGCCCCGATCATGATCGTCGGATCGACGGCCTTCATCGCCTTCGCATAATCGACCACCGCCGCGCCGTAGGCCTGCGGCCCTACCCTGCCGTTCTGCGCGTGCCGGCCCCAGTCCCTCGCCGTCGGCACCGGACCCAGGTGCAGGTCCGGCTCGATCGGATAGGTCTGCCCATAAAGGCCCGTCACCTTCCAGTCCGCTCCAACGCTGTGACCCTGCCCGTAAAAGCCGTTATTCCACGGCTCATGCCCGATCGTCCATAGCGGCACGCCAAACGGGTCGGGATGGCTGCTGCGCAGCACGTTCAGTCCATCGTCCGCCGGCAGTGGGTCGCTGCCCCGCAGCGTGGCCCAGTAGTCAACCGTCTTCCAGTCATGCCCCTTCGAGTCCTTGCCGATCGCGAGCGTATTCGAACTCTTGCCGTTCAGGTAAGCCACCCAGGCGGCCGCCTCCGCCGGTTCGCCTCCACCGGTCCCGTCAACGTTGCTGCCGTAGTTGACGGTGATCAGCGCCGACCCTAGGCTGTCGATCACCTTCGAGACCGCCGGAAACCTCCGTCCCACAGGAAAATCCGCAACCTTGTCGTCCGAGTAAGGATTGATCACCGTACCCAGCGAAAAATGAAACAGCGCATCCGTTCCGCCGTTGCCCGGGAACCGCAGGCTGGTGACACCCGCATCCTGCAGCAGCTCGACCGTCGGCGCGTCAAACGCCTTATCGTCCCACCGGTCTGCCGCCACCCCCAGCGACGTCGTATAAAAAACAGACGTAGCCTTCGAAGTGTCAACCGTCACCTTGGCCTTCAGCTGCGCATGCAGCGGACTCGCAGCCCACCCAGCCAGCAGCGCCAGCGCCGCCAGCCCCGAACTCCGTGCCGGCGTCGAACTCCGTGCCAGCGTGCCCAGTACCGTCCCTCTCAACCGGCCGCTACCGGCAGCAGCCGTCCCAAAATGCGTAAATGATCTACCAGATCCCGGCAGCAGCGGGCTCCCTGCAAAAGACATTTTCCAGAACCTCAGGCA
>DASWUW010001300.1:0-3707 GCA_036406335.1 Trebonia sp. | reverse complement strand
TCGTTGAGAGCGTACATGTGCTGCAACGTTTGTTGCCGGAAATGGGTACAATAGTCGCCGTGGCTGATTCGACACTGGCTCGGCTCGGTTCCGTCGCGGAGCGGCGGTGGGGCCTGGTTACTACGGCCCAGGCCAAGAGCGCCGGGGTGTCCCGCAAGCAGCTTGCCCGGATGGCCTCAGCCGGCGCGGTCGAGCGCGTAGCGCAGGGGGTCTACCGGATGGCCGGTGCCCCTCAGCAGGACCATGAGGCGGTCTACGTTACCTGGCTGGCCCTGGGCGGCGCGACCGCGCCGCGGGCGGAGATCGGGGGAGCGCCTGTCGTGGCAGCCGGGGTGACCGCGGCCGTGGTTCACGGTATCGGCGACTTCCTGCCTGACGGGTTCGACTTCATCGTGCCCGCGCGCAAGGGCACCAGGCTCCCGGGGGTGCGGCTGCGTATCCGGCGGCTGACTCGCGAGGAGGTCATTCCCGTCGGCGGACTGCCTGCCCTGACCGTGGAGCGGGTCCTAGCGGACCTGGTCGAGATCGGGACTGACCCGTCCCTGGTCGCCGGCGTTGCCCGCGACGCGGCGCGGGCCGGGAAGCTCACGGCACCGGACCGCCTGGTGGCTTATCTTGGCCCGTTCGCGGCTCGGCGCAAGAGTGACGGCAGATCACTGGCCAGGCATCTTTTCGAGCTGGCGGGCGTGCCCCCGGAGAGACTAGATCATGACTGACCGGGCTGATGCCGGGCCGGAGGGATACGGCGACTGGCGCTCACTGGAACTGGCGATCAAAGACGCCGCGAAAAGGGCCACCGGGCAGTCCGGACCGGGCGTCAGCGCGGCCAGCGTAGACGCTCAGATCCGGCAGGCCCGCTTTGACCGATTTCTGTCCCGTGTCTTCGCCGAGGGCGAGCTGTCGGAATGGCTGCTCAAGGGCGGTATGAGCATGCTCGCCCGAGTGCCGCGCTCGCGCACTACCAAAGACGTGGACCTCGCGGCTCTGCGCGCGCCCGACCTTACCGAGGCGGAAAGGACACTGGCCGCACTGGCAGAAGCCGACCTCGGGGACCACCTGACCTTCCGCCTGATCCGGTCCACGCCGACCGGGCTCGGGGAAAACCAGCCCGGCGTCGCGACGCGGCGTTACGTCTTCGCCTGCATCGACGCCGACTACGGCACCCAGGTCGACACGGTGACCGTCGACGTCGTCGTCGGACCGCCGCCCGTCGGGCGCCCTGAAGTGGTCGAGCCGGCCAACCGGCTGCACCTGCGCCGTCCGCTGGTCACCTTTCCTTACCGGCTCTACCCGGTCGCTGACCAGATCGCCGACAAGGTGTGCGCGACGATGGACACCCAGTACCCCGGCGGCAAGCGCAGCACCCGGGTCAAGGACCTGGTCGACCTGGTCCTAATCGCTCGCACGCAGACCGTCGACCTCGGCGAGCTCCGGACGGCGATCGCCGCTAAGCGAGAGCTCAGCCGGATCGGCCCATTCGAGCACTTCGATATCCCGCCGAATGGGCCCGCACGTACCCTGCGACCGCGAAGGGCGTCCCGGCGGCCGAGCCATTCTCAGCGCAGACCGCGGCCAGCCTCGTCGCGTCCTTCGTCGGCCCGGCGCTCGGTCAGCGCCCGCGCCCGGCTACGTGGGACCCGCAGACGCTGGCCTGGATTCCGGACACAAGCGACCCACGAACGGCTCCCGGCTGACACTTAAGGCGCAAGGCCATCCTGGGCTTGACTGCCCGGGCGTGCCTGGCCCATGATCCTCACTATGGCAGGAACTCCTTACAAAGATAGGAAAACCGTACGTCGTGAGGCAACGAGGACGGAGATCCTGGAAGCTGCCTGGGACCTGGTGCACGAGCAGGGCCTGGGCGGCCTGAACCTGCGGGACCTCGCGGCACGGGTCGGCATGCGAGCCCCGTCCTTGTATGAGTACTTCGCCTCCAAGCACGCCATTTACGACGCCATGTTCGCTCAGGGGTATCGCCAGTTCGCCGAGGTCATCGCCGAGGCCGAGGAACTGCCCGGCGAGGACGGGCTCCGGACCGGGGCTCGCCGGGCGGTGACGTTCATGGCCCAGGACCCAGCGCGGTACCAGTTGCTGTTCCACCGGACCATTCCCGGGTTTACGCCCAGCGAGCCGTCCTACGCGGTGTCGGTCCAGCACCTAGACCGCACCCGGGCGTGGTTCAGCCGCAACGGCTTCGCTGCCCCGGAAGCGCTGGACCTGTTCACCTCGCTAACCGTCGGCCTGGCCGGCCAGCAGATCGCCAACGATCCCGGCGGTGACCACTGGGTCCGCCTTGTCGACGCCGCCGTCGACATGTTCCTCACCTACGCCCACGCGACCGGCTGACCACAGGCCAGGCGTGCGAAAGGAATCCCAATGACCCTGGCCGCCACCACCGTGCCCGACATCCCGCCGATCCAGCATGAAGAAGCGATGGACCTCGCCGCCGCCGAGTACGAGCGCTTCGGCGCGCTGCTTGGCAGCCTGGCCTCCGGCGAGTGGGATACCCCGACCGTATGCGGCCGCTGGGACGTGCGGGCCGTGGCCGCCCACGTGCTTGGCGCAGCCGAAGCATGCGCTTCAGTAGGTGAGAACGTCCACCAGGTGCGCATCGGCCGCCGGGTGCAGCGCCAACTCGGCCTCGGCCATATCGTGCACGGCATCAACGAAGTCCAGGTCCGCGAACGCGCCGGCCTGGACCCCGCCCGCCTGACCGACCGGTGGAACCGCGCCGTCCCGCGCGCCCTGCGCGGCCGCCGCCGGTTCCCGCCATTCCTCCGCCCGGTGCGCATCGGCTTCGAGGCGCCGCTCGGAAAGCGCCCGCTGGGCTACCTGACCGACATCGTCTACACCCGCGACGTATGGATGCACCGCATCGACATCTCCCGCGCCACCGGCCGCCAGCCCGTCCTCAGCGCAGCACACGACGGCCGGCTCATCACCGACATGGTTGCCGACTGGGCCAGCACCCATCACGAGGCATTCGCACTTCACCTGACCGGCCCCGCCAACGGCAGCTACATTAACGGCAGCGACGGCACCGCGCTCGACATCGACGCCACAGAATGGGCCTGGACCGTCTCCGGCCGCACCCGTGGCAGCGGGATTCTAGCCAACCCGCTCCCGCTCTGAACCGCGGCCCCCGCAGACCAGCATCCCGCACAAGTCGCCCGTATATAGGCGCGTAGGGTATCCGGAGTTCGTCATCCCCGGGGAAGAGGAACAGACATCCGCCGTGACGCGGATCCCTCGTTGCGGGTGGTTCCAGCTCAACTGGCCTTGAGCTAACTCCCTGAGCCCTTCTGCTAGACCGACACGTGCGCGGTGCTCTCGGCCGTGAATGCGGAGCGGTCCCAGTCCGCCCAGCGGGACTTCAGGCTCAGTCCGGCGATACGCGCCATGAGGTCCATCTCGGCCGGCCAGGCGTACCGGAACGGGATACGCCAGAACCGTCCCTTCCCGTCGGCCGACACGGTGACGTGGTTCGACGTGAACTGCTGGGTCGCGGTGTCGTACTGGTCGAACCCCACGTAGCCGCCGCCGTCACGACCGGGTGCCACCGTGAACGGAACGGCGTCCTGGCCCGGCGGCAGGCGCCGCAGGCTCGGCACCCCCACCTCGATCAGGAACAACCCGCCCGGCCGCAGATGCGCGGCCGCGTTGCCGAACACGTCGACCTGCCCGTCCTGCGTGGTCACGTTGCTGAT
>DASWUW010001299.1:0-3155 GCA_036406335.1 Trebonia sp. | reverse complement strand
AGTAATATATTTAGATTTGTGATGACATAAACGGAGGTTCGCGTTGCCGAAAGGGTACTTGACTCGCTAGTTTCCCCTCCCGTCCAATCTTTTTTACAACGAAACACGAGGTGACCCCGAAGTGGCTCTTCCTCCCCTCACTCCGGAACAGCGCGCGGAGGCCTTGCAGAAGGCCGCTATAGCACGCAAGGAGCGCGCCGAAGTTAAGAATCGCCTCAAGCGCGGGGCGGTGACGCTGTCGGAAGTCATCAAGGACGGATCGACCGACGACGTCATTGGCAAGATGAAGGTCTCGGCTCTCCTTGAGTCGCTGCCCGGCGTGGGCAAGGTCCGCGCCAAGCAGATCATGGAGCGGCTCGGCATCGCTGAGTCCCGTCGTGTTCGCGGGCTTGGCGCCAATCAGCGCGCCGCCCTTGAGCAGGAGTTCGGTGCGGACCTCTGAAGTAACTAGCCGGCTAGGCGGGCGGCAGGCGGAGTCGCCGCGGGTGCGAGCGCATGAGCCAAGCAGCCGACGGTAGAACGCGCCTGACCGCCGCCGGGGGGGAATCGGCGCCGGGCCGGGCGCGCGTGCCCGAAGCCCGGAGGAATTCGCGGCTGACTGTGCTCTCCGGCCCTTCCGGGGTCGGTAAGAGCACAGTCGTCGCGGAACTCCGCGACTGCGCGCCGGACATCTGGATTTCCGTTTCGGCCACTACCCGAAGGCCGCGGCCGGGAGAAGTGAACGGACGGGAATACTATTTTGTCGACAGCGCGGAGTTTGACCGCATGGCCCGCGCCGGGGAACTTCTTGAGTGGGCCGAGTTCGCGGGCAACAAATACGGCACGCCCGCCGAACCGGTACGGAAAAGGATCGACCAGCGCCTGCCCTCCCTGCTCGAGATCGACCTGGCCGGGGCCCGGCAGGTGCGGGACGCGATGAAGGACGACGCACTGCTGGTCTTCCTGAAGCCTCCCTCGTGGTCCGAGCTCGTCCGCCGGCTCGTCGGCCGGGGCACCGAGCCGCCCGACGTGGTGGAACGGCGGCTGGCGGCGGCGAAGGAAGAGCTGGCCGCCGCCGGCGAGTTCGACGTGACGCTGGTCAACACATCTATCGATGAGGTTTGCCGGCAGATGGTAACGTTGATTAACAGTAATCAGTGAAACCCTCGCCCTGATGCTCCCGGCGGTCGGACCTCCGGTTGAAGAGCAGGGCGACGGGGCTCAGAGACACCCCTTATCAGTGAGGAACGCAACACGTGGCTGTGACCCAGGGTGCGGACGGCATCATCAACCCGCCGATCGACGACCTGCTCCAGATCGTGGACAGCAAGTACCGGCTGGTGATCCTGGCCGCGAAGCGGGCCCGCCAGATCAACGCCTACTACTCGCAGCTCGGCGAGGGGCTGCTCGAGTACGTCGGCCCGCTGGTCGAGACCCGCGTCCAGGAGAAGCCGCTGTCGATCGCGCTGCGCGAGGCCCGCGACGGGATGCTGAAGGTCGAGCAGACCGAGGGCTGACGGCCGTCTCGCACGGAGTAGCCCATGGCGCGCGTCATCCTCGGCGTCGGTGCCGGCATCGCCGCCTACAAGGCCTGCGAGCTGCTCCGCCTGTTCAAGGAGGCCGGGCACTCGGTGCGGGTCATCCCCACGCCGGACGCGCTCCGTTTCGTCGGCGAGCCGACCTGGGCGGCGCTGTCGGGAGAACCGGTGACCACCGATGTCTGGACCGGGGTTTCCGGTGTACCCCATGTCAGGCTGGGCCAGGATGCCGACCTGGTCATCGTCGCCCCGGCGACCGCGGACCTGCTCGGCCGCGCCGCCGTCGGCCTGTCGGGTGACCTGCTCACCGCGACCCTGCTGACCGCCCGCGGCCCGGTGGTCTACGCCCCGGCGATGCACACCGAAATGTGGGAGCACCCGGCCACCCGGCACAACGTCGAGACGCTCCGCGCCCGGGGTGCGGTGGTGGTCGAGCCCGCGGTCGGCCGCCTCACCGGCAAGGACACCGGCCGGGGCCGCCTCCCCGATCCCGCCGAGCTCTTCGCCCTGGCCGAGCGGGTTATCGAGTCCGCCGGCGGCCACCGGCCGTCCGGTCCGGACGCGGCGCCCGCTCTGCGCGGAAAGCGGGTGCTCGTCTCGGCGGGCGGAACCCGCGAGGAACTCGACCCGGTTCGCTTCCTCGGTAACTGGTCGACGGGACGGCAGGGCTACGCCTTCGCCCGCTCCGCGGTGGCCCAGGGGGCCAGCGTCACCCTGGTCGCCGCCAACGTCGAGCTCCCTGACCCCGCGGGGGCCAAGGTCATCCCGGTCGTCTCGGCCCGGGACATGCACGCCGCCATGCTCGCCGAGGCGCCGCAGGCGGACATCATCGTGATGACCGCTGCCGTCGCCGACTTCCGCCCGGTCACCCGGGCGGGCCAGAAGATCAAGAAGGACGGCGCCCTGCCGCCGCCCATCGAGCTGACCGAGAATCCGGATATCCTGGCCGGCCTGTCCGCCCGCCGGGCCGGGCCGGGCCCGGACCGCCAGGTGATCGTCGGGTTCGCGGCCGAGACCGACCCCGACCTGACCGCGGCCCGGGCCAAGCTGGCCCGCAAGGGCAGCGACTTCCTGGTCATGAACCAGGTCGGCGCAGGCCAGGGCTTCGGCGCGGGTGACAACGAGTGGGTCGTGCTGGCTGCGGACGGCACCGTCACCCCGGTACCCCGCCGGTCCAAGGACGCCCTCGCCGACTTCGTGCTGGCCCTGGCAGTGGCCCGCCCGCGCTGACGCCCGCGTCGCACCTCGCTGGTTACCTCGTTCACGTAAGTCACTGACCAGCGCGGTCACCCGGTCAGTTCCCGCTAAACTCGACCGAGCTCATTGACTATTGGACGGAGACAAGAAGTGGCGCGTCGGCTGTTTACCTCGGAGTCGGTAACGGAGGGCCACCCGGACAAGATGGCCGATCAGATCAGTGATGCCATCCTGGACTCGATGATCAAGGACGACCCGGCCAGCCGGGTCGCGGTCGAGACGCTGATCACCACCGGTCAGGTGCACGTGGCGGGCGAGGTGACCACCAAGACCTACGTGGACATCCCCGGGATCATCCGCGAGAAGATCCTGCAGATCGGCTACGACTCCTCGGCCAAGGGCTACGACGGCGCGTCCTGCGGCGTCTCCGTTTCCATCGGC
>DASWUW010001298.1:0-6053 GCA_036406335.1 Trebonia sp. | reverse complement strand
GGGCAGCAGCTGCGCCGCGGCGGCCGCCTGCACCGTGATGGTAGCCATGGTGTGCGCCACCACGTCGTGCAGCTCGCGGGCGATACGCAGCCGCTCCTCGTCCACCCGGCGCTGCGCCTCCTCCGCGGCCCGGGCCGCGACCGACTCCACGTAAGCCTGCCGGCTGGCCACGGCTATCCCGGCGAACAGCGCGACCGCGTCGTTCGCCGGGATGAGGAAGAATCCGCCGCCGAAGGAGCCAAGCGGGTTGCTGGCCCCGGTGGCGGCCATGAGCACGGCGGTGACGGCGACCGCCCACGCCGCCGACTGGCGGACGGGCACCAGGGCGGCCAGCGTGCCCAGGGCTACCGCCGGGAGCAGCACGGCGGCACCGTTCTCGGCGCCGGTCAGCGTGTAGGCGACTATCAGCGCGGTCGACGCGCAGGTGACCAGCCGCGGACAGCAGTGCCGCCAGGCCAGGACGGCGCCCGCCGCGGCGACGAGCAGCAGGGCCGCGTCCGGCGTGTGCGGGGGCTGATGCGGCGGGGTGAAGTACTTCGTGGACGGGTGCGCCTCGCCGTAGGCCGCAGCGACCCCGATGACGGTGATCACCACCGCGATCGCGGCGTCGCGGGCCGTCGGGCGGCCGGGCCCGGAAGCACGGTTCCCGGCGGGGAGCGCCCGCCAGCCGCGCGCCGCCTGCTCCGTGCTCATGCTACGCAGCGTAGGCCGATTTCCCGCGGCCTGCCATCCGCCCGGGATGTACTTCCCTACTCCCCCGGGAGTAGGCCGGCGCGGCCCGCGGTACTCGCCCGGGGGTAGCCGGAGGTGACAACTTCCGCCGGACGCGCGAGTAGCGAGCGCCGGGAGACGCTGCGGCGGCCGGCGGACCTCCCGCCGGGCTGAAGGAGGCCCGGGATGCAGGCCCTCGCCCGCTTCGTACTCCGCCATAAGGGTGGCTGCCCGGGTGGCTGGCGCGGGTGCTGGGGGTGCGGGTTCAGGCCCCGGCGGGGGCCGGGCCGGGCTCCGCGGCGGCCGGGTCCTGCGCCGTGATCCAGGCGTCGAGGCGCTCCCACCAGTCGTAGAGCCAGTTGAGCTGGTCCTCGGGGCCGGCCGTGCGGGGCACGCGGTCGGCCGGGACGAACCACCAGCGGCCGCGGATCTCCAGGTCGGTGTGCAGGCTGCGCCAGATGTCGCCCACACTGACCAGGCGGTCGAGACCGGTATGGCCGAGGAAGACCACGTCCGCCGCCGGGCAGGCGGCGATCGCGGTGAGGGCGCCGCTCCCGTGCGGCGGCAGCAGGTTGGGCATCGCCGCCGCCCGGGCGGCGAGGTCGGGGCGGCCGCGGCGGCGCAGCCGCTCGACGGCCCGGTTCCAGCGCAGCGGGGTCCAGTTGCCGCCCTCAGGGAAGATGAGGAGCGCGCTGCGGCCGCGCATCCCGGCCGCGAGCCGCCGGATCTGCTCGGTGCGCATCCGGGTGCCGTTCACCCCGGTAGCCGAGGAGCGGTTGAGGAACACGTTGGGCAGCCGGTTAGCCACGATGTCCACCGTCGGGTCGAGCTGCAGGGTGGCCTTCATGACGACGCGGGGACGACGCTGGCACTCGCTGAGCAGGTAGTGAATGATCAGCACCGAGTCTCCGGGGCCGCCGTGGCGGCTGAGCACGATGAGCGGGCGGTCACCGGGCTGGCCGCCGGTTTCCGGCTGGTCGCCGGTTTCCGGCGGGCCGTCCGTTTCCGGCGGGCCGGCCACCGTCACGGTCAGCCTGAGCTCCCGCAGGGCCACCCGGTAAAGCACGTCCAGGAACCTTCTCAGCACCGCGTAGTGACGCAGCTGGTAGGGCTCGGTGTTCAGGCGGCCGCCGAACCCGCTGGCGATCCACAGGGCCAGGAACACGCTCAGCGCGGCGGCCTCTCCCGCCATCCAGGTCAGGCCCAGGATCATCAGCCGCAGCAGCCGGTAGTGGCGTACCGGGCCCCGGCGGTTAAGCCATCTGACCTTGCTGTCTTCGCCGGCCAGGTCGTCCGGGCGGCGGCGGATCAGGTTGACGGCCCAGCTGAGCAGCGCCACCGGCGGGGCCAGGACGGCCAGGGCGCAGCCGGTCACGATGATCAGCGGCACCAGCAGCAGGCGCCGGACCGGCGTGGGCAGCATCGTCGCCTCCCTGGGTGCTAGTGGCCGCCGGTCACCTGGGCCAGGTAACTAGCCGACGCCTCGTAAGAACGCTCGATGCTAGTACTTACCTGCTGTTTACCCCGGTAACGAAACTGGTGCAGCCCGGGCGGCTGCCGCTCTCCCCCGGACGGCAGCACGTGGACCTCGACGCCGGCCGGAATCGCGGACATCTCCTCGTGAAAGCGGTGCCTGCGCGCGATCTCAAACGCGACCAGCCCCACCTCCCAGGGGCGGGCCGGAACCGGCAGCGGGCTTTCCACCCGGCCGACCTGCAGCACGTAGACGCAGCTGGCCCCGAGCGCCACCGCGCGGCCGACCGGGATGGAGTCAACCAGGCCGCCGTCGAAGTAGTGGCGGTCGTCGATCGCGAACGGAGGCAGCAGGCCGGGCACCGCGCAGGACGCCATGACGGCGGGCACGACCGGACCAGAACTGAACCAGCGGGCGGTCGCGTCCTCGATGCAGGCCGCCACGCAGTGGAAGGGCAGCTTCAGGTCAGCGAAGTCCGCGGCCGGCAGGGTGTCGGCCAGCAGCTGGTGCAGCGGCTCGATCGCGTGCAGATGAGTGCCGGAACGGGCCAGCCGGACCGCCCGGCCCACTACGTTCTCGCTGAACACGGCGCCCAGGGACGCTCCGGCCCACAGTTCGCTCAGCCGCTCCGCCGCCCGGTCGGGGTCGGCGGCGACAAAGGCGCCGTTGACCGCTCCGATAGAGGTGCCGACCACCAGGTCGGGGCGGATCCCGGCTTCGGACAGCGCCCGGAGCATGCCCACCTCGTGCGCGCCGAGCAGCCCGCCGCCGCCGAGTACGTATGCAGTCCTCATCTTCTTCAGGCTAGTGCACCGGCCCGCCAGCTCGCCGGGGGGCGAGCGCCGTTCTACCAATGCGCCTGCCCCCGGCGGAGAAAAATCTGGCCGCACCCAACAGGCGCGGCTCAGCCCCGTAGTACCTGATATGAACGACATGATGATTCAGCTGGCCCGGTCGTACACGGATGAGATGACCCTGCGGGCCGGGCAGCGGCGCGCCGCCCGCCGTCGCGCCCGGCCGGCGGAACCGGCTCCGCGGACGGACGGGCTGGCGGTGCCGCGGCAGCGGCAGGCGGGCCGCCCGGCCGCCGTCGCCGGCCTCCGGGTCCGGGCCGACGGCACGGGAAGGTAGCGCGACGATGAACGAGCAGCCGCTGGAAGCCGCCACCGTGATCCGGGACCAGCCGGTGGTCGATCTCACCCGTTTCACCGCCGAGGACCTGAAGCGGATCAGCCGGATCGAGGACGTGGCCCTGGTCGTCGTGCCGGAGACGCTCGCGTCCGCGTACGCCGCGATCGCCACCGCGGACGTGGCCTCGGTCATCTACGTGCCCGCGGGAGGGAACGTCCGCCGCCACACCGGGACGCTGGCGACCGGCGGGGACAGCATCGGCCAGGCCGACGACGTGCTCGTCGTCATCGGGATGCTGCTGATCACCAGCCCGGTCGTCGCCCCCGTGCCGCGGCAGATCTACGTGGTCGGCTCGGTGTTCGCCCCCCGGGGCAGCGGCCCGGAACTCGGCTCCGCGCTGGCCGGAGGCATCGGGAGCGTCACCTACTACCCGTACGCCGACGGACAGGAGATCAAGCTGCACACCGGGAACGTGTCGCTGTCCGGCGCGGCCCTGGCCAACCGGAACGGGCAGGAGAACGACATCCTGATCATCGCCGGGCAGGCGACGGTAACCGGCCAGGTCACCGCGGTCGGTTACCGGCAGGTGCTCGCGGCCGGGCAGCTGGCCCTGCCCGCCGCCGACCGGGACGCACTGGAGGACGCGGTTCAGCTCACCGGCCAGGTCGGCTGGTACCGGGGGACCTCCCCGCGGGTCTTCAGCGAGGACACGACGCTCGGACCGGACTTCTTCCGGCTGCTCGAGGAGCCGGCCAGCCTGGTCGTCTTCGGAGACCTCACGATCGACGACGCCGTCACCGAGGACGCGGTCCGGGACAAGGTCGCCGGAATCACCCTGTTCGGCGACATCATCGCGCCGGCCGGGCTCATCGGCGTGCTCCAGGTCCGCACGACCGACGCGTTCGGCAGCATCCGGGCCAGCGATGGACAGCCGGGAAGCTGAGTTCGGCCGCCTGTTCGCGGCGCACCGCGGCGCGCTGCACGCCTACCTGGCCGGCCGGGCGGGCGACCGGCAGCTCGCCGCGGACCTGACCCAGGACGTGTTCCTGCGGGCCTGGGAGCACCTGGACACCCTGCGCGGCCTGTCCGCCGACGGACAGCGGGGGTGGCTGTTCACCGTGGCCAGGAACCGGTCGGTGGACGCCCACCGGACCGGGCAGACGCGAGCGGGGACCGAACAGGCGCTAGCCCGGGAACCGTCCCGCGAGCCCGCCCCGGCCAGTGCCGGCGTCCTGGCCGCGGAACGAGTGTTCGTCGTCGGCGAGGCGATCCGGCGGCTGCCCGAGCCGCAGCGGGTCGCGCTCACCCTGGCCGCCGCGGGCGACCTGACCAGCGCCGAGATCGGTGCCGCACTCGGCCTGCCGCCCGGCACCGTCCGGTACCGGCTGTCCGAGGCCAGGCGCGCGCTCGCGGCGGCACTCAGCGATTACGATGATCCCCGGGAGTCATGATGAGCCTTGACGACGACATCGCGGCCTGGGCCGCCACCGTCCGCCTCAGCGACCGCGAGGCGGCGGTCATGCTGCAGCGGATCACCGCCCCGCCGACGCCGGCCGCGGCGCCGGCGGCCGCCCCCCGCCTCGACCCGTCCTGGTGGCGCGGGTTCAACGCCAGCTTCGCGGCCCGGATGGTGGCCAGTACCCGTCCGGCCCGCCTCGCCGCCGCCTAGGCTCCGGACTACCCGGCGCGTCCGCTAGATGACCCGGCCCACGCCGACGATCATCACGGCGTCGCGGTGCGGCGGCACCGGGACTTCGGGCCAGCCCGGACGCCAGACCCGGGCGTCGGCCACGCCCGGGTCGAGCAGCGGCAAGTCGCCGAAGAAGGAGGCGAAGTCTCCGGCCGAGTGCTTGTACAGGGGCGCGGCGCCCTTTTGGTTGTAGAGGGCAAAGAACTGATCCGCCTCCCGGCCGTCGGCCAGGCCCACGGCGAGCACCACGTAGCTGCCGGGGGCGAGGGCCGCGGCGTACCGCGCGACCAGGTCCCGTCCGGTCTCGACGGGGAAGAAGTGCAGCAGTGCGGCCATCGTCAGGCAGGCCGGGGCGGACAGGTCGAGGCCGTCTTTGATCTGGCCGAGAACCCGGTCCACGTCCCGCACGTCGCCGTCCACGATCGTCAGGCCGGCCTGTTCCGGCGACGGCAGGCCGCGCAGGTGGCTCAGCACGATCGGGTCCATGTCCACGTAGGCCACCCTGGCCTCCGGCACGACCGCCCGGGCCACCCCGTGGGTGCTGGGGAAGGTAGGCATGCCGCAGCCGATGTCGATGAACTGGCTGACCCCCTGGTTGGCCAGCCAGGTGACCGCGCGCTCGAGGAACTGCTTGTTCTCCTGGACCGTGACCACGATCGGCGGGAAAATCTCCGCGAGGCGCTGGGCCAGTTCCCGGTCGGCGGGGAAGTTGTCCATGCCGCCGGCCAGGAAGTCGTAGACCCGCGCGATCGACGGCGTTCTCGGATCGAAGTCAGCCACGTACGGCATGTTACGCGGCTTTGGCGGGGGCGTCGGCCGGGTGCTTACCGGGCCGCCAGCAGGTCCTCTTGCCAGTGCCAGGCGGGATCGCCGCGGACGTTGAGCTTCGGGCGGCCGAAGAGCAGCTCAGCCGCGCCGGTGGCCGGATCCAGGCTGTGCGCCACCATGTAGGTCACCGGGTCGAGCTGACGCTGGGCGGCGAGCAGCGCCGCGTCGAGGGCGGACTCCGGATCGGCCGGGTGGTCCTCGAACAGGGAGGGCTGGCGC
>DASWUW010001297.1:0-1632 GCA_036406335.1 Trebonia sp. | reverse complement strand
CGCGGGTCAAAAGCGGCGCTATGCGCCCTTCCTGACCCACGATCACGGGCCTTCGGCGACTTCGGCCGCCGTGGCCGCGGCGGAAATTTCCCCGCCCGCCGGCCGGGCCCCTCCGGCAGCCCAGCGAAACACCTGGCCGACGACGTCAGCCAGCTGACCTACCGGCCCTGGTCCGGGCCCTCCAACGCGGCCAGGATGCTCCGGGCGATCTCCTGCGGCGGCCGGCCGTCGGTGTCGACCGTGAGGGTCGCGGCGGCGGCGTAGAGCGGGTCACGCTCGGCGTAGAGCTGCTCAATGTCCGGGCGGGTGAGCATCGGGCGGCCGCGGTCCCCGCCGACACGGTGCATCGCCTCCGCGTAGCTCACCCGGAGGTAGGCCACCGGGACGGCGGCGAGCAGGTCGCGGGTCCCCGGATGCGCGGCGGCGCCGCCGCCGAGAGCGAGTACGCTGCCCGGTCCGCTGAGCAGGTCGGCGATGACCTCGTGCTCTAGCTGCCGGAAGGCGGGCTCGCCGTGATCGGCGAAGATCGAGCGGACCGGCTTGCCTGCCCGGTCCTCGATAACGAAGTCGCTGTCGGTGAAGGGAACGCCGAGCTTTCCCGCCACCAGGCGCCCGACGGTGGTCTTGCCCGCGCCCATAAACCCGACCAGGACGAGCACGGCGCCGCCCGCGCTGGCGCGGCCTGCGCTGGCGCGGCCCGCGGCGCCGGGGTCGGTGGCGGTACCGCCCGCGGTTAGGCGGGCGCCCGTGGTCACGGGGCGTCCGGCTGGCCGGCTACGGCCCGGAGCGCGAGGACGTAGGACTGGAAACCGAAGCCCGCGATGATCCCGGTCGCGGCCCCGGTGATCACCGATTCATGGCGAAAACCCTCGCGCGCCGCGATGTTGGAGATATGCACCTCGACCAGCGGGGCGGTCCGCATCTGGACCGCGTCCAGCAGGGCATAGGAGTAGTGGGTGAGCGCGCCCGCGTTGAGCACGACCGGCGTCCGCCCGTCGCACGCCTCGTGAACCCAGGTGACGAGCTCGCCCTCGTACTCGGTCTGCCTGACCTCGACGTCGAGGCCGAGCTCCTTCCCGGTCTGCTGGCACAGGTCGGCCAGGTCGGCGTAGGTCGCCGTGCCGTAGACGGACGGCTCGCGGCGGCCGAGGCGGCCGAGGTTCGGCCCGTTGAGCACGAGGACCTTACGGCCGGGCGCGGTCACCCCGCCACCGCCTGGTACGCCTGCGCGAGCAGGTCCTCCGGCGGGCGGTCGTAGATGACCGGGTTGCCCACGCCGTCCAGTATGACCATCCGCAGCCGCGCGCCGCGGGCCTTCTTGTCCAGGGACATGGTCTCGCGCAGCGCGGGCCAGGCGTCGCGGTGGTAGGTCACCGGCAGCCCGACCGCGGTGAGCAGTTCCCGGTGCCGGTCTACGTCCGGCCCGGTCAGGTGCCCGGAGAGCCGGCCGACCTCGGCGGCGAACACCATGCCGATCGCGACCCCGTCGCCGTGCCGGAAGGCGTACCGCTCCCGCTTCTCGATGGCGTGACCGAGGGTGTGGCCGTAGTTGAGCATTTCCCGCATCCCCGACTCGCGCAGGTCGGCGGCGACGACCCGGGCCTTGACCGCGATCGCCCGCTCGACCAGTTC
>DASWUW010001296.1:0-9501 GCA_036406335.1 Trebonia sp. | reverse complement strand
GTACTCCCGGGCGCAGCCGGATGCGCGGCGGCGCGGCCGCTCGCGACCGGTGCCGGGCCGGTGGCCGGCCTCCAGTTTTCCTGGAGCTGACAAGGGGGAGTTGACCGGAAGTTGGGGGGTCGGCTGCGCGTCCCCTACGTGGTGTCGTAATAATGACGTCGTGGCGACAGCATCCCTAACCGAGCCGGTACCGCGTTCCCCGGCCAGCCGACCGAACCTGGTAAGCGTGGGCACCATCATCTGGTTGTCCAGCGAACTCATGTTCTTTGCCGCGCTGTTCGCTATGTACTTCACGATCCGCTCGGTCGACAAAGGCCAGGGGCTGGCCTGGCCGATGGCGCACCTGAATATCCCGCTCGGCTCCACGAACACCACCGTGCTGGTGCTGTCCAGCGTGACCTGCCAGATGGGCGTGTTCGCGGTTGAGCGCGGCCAGATCGGGCGCGCGGGATCGATATTCAACTTCATGAAGTGGGGCTTGCGCGAGTGGTACGTGCTGTCCTTCCTCATGGGGCTCTACTTCGTGTGCGGGCAAGGGTACGAGTACTCGCAGCTGGTCCGGGATGACCACCTGACGCTCTCGTCGAGCAACTACGGCTCGGTCTTCTACCTGACCACCGGATTCCACGGCCTTCACGTGACCGGCGGCCTCATCGCGTTCCTCTTCTTGCTGGGGCGTACCTACGCCGCCAAGCGCTTCACCCATGAACAGCAGGTCAGCGCGATCGTCGTGTCGTACTACTGGCACTTCGTCGATGTTGTCTGGATCGGCCTGTTCACGACCATCTATCTCATCCAGTAAGCGGGGGAACCCGAGTGAGCTCGATCATCGCCCGGCGCAGGCACCCGGCGGCTGGCTACGCGGCAATCGCCGGCGGCCTCGTCGCGGCCGGCCTGCTCTACAGCACGCTGTCCGGCGGCGGCGCTTCAGCGGCGGCTGCCGCTGGCCCCGCCTCGACCCAGATCGCCCAGGGGCAGAAGCTGTTTCTCACCAGCTGCTCCTCGTGCCACGGGCTCGACGCCCAGGGCACTACCCAGGCTCCGAGCCTGATCGGCGCGGGCGCGGCCGCGGTGGACTTCCAGGTGTCGACGGGCCGCATGCCCGCCAAGGAACTCGGCGCGGAGAACGACCGCAAGCCGTCGGAGTTCACCCAGACGCAGATCTACGACATGGCCGCCTACATCGCCTCGCTCGGCGGCGGCCCGGCGATCCCGACGGCCTCCCAGGTATCGCAGGCCGGCGCGAACACGGCACTCGGACAGGCGCTGTTCAGCACCAACTGCTCGCAGTGCCACGGGTTCGCCGGCGCGGGCGGCGCCCTGACCTACGGCAAGAACGCGCCGTCGCTCAACGCCTCCACGCCGACCCAGATTTACGAGGCGATGCTAACCGGTCCCGAGGCCATGCCCGTCTTCGGCGACGGGACGATCCCGCCGGCCGAGAAGAAGGACATCATCGCTTACGTCATCAACACGCGGAGCGAGACCAACCCGGGCGGGTTCTCGCTCGGGCGCACCGGCACGGTCACCGAAGGCCTGGTCGGCTGGCTCGGCGGTCTTGGCTTCCTCGTGCTCATCGCCATGTGGCTCACCACCAAACGGCGAGACCACCTCAAGGCCGAATCGGAGCAGCAGTCATGAGCGAGACGCCGGAGGAGCCCGCCGGCCCGCGCCGGGTCATCGGGACTCCCTCTACCGCCCCGGTGGCGGTCGACGTCCACCCCGAGCCCGAGGAAGCGCCGTTCTCCGCGCTGCCGCCGGCGCCGAAGCACGCCGAGAACGCCGAGCGGCTCGTCGCGGCCCTGTTCGTGCTGGCCTTCCTGGCCGGCTGCGGTTTCATCGCGGCCTACATCGGCATCGAGGTCGGCTCGGCCACCATCGCCAGGGGCGGCAACGCCGTCGTCGCCGCCCTCCGGTCCAACCTCGCGCTCGGCACGGCCCTAGCGGTCGCGCTGCTCGCCCTCGGCACCGGCTCGATGATCTGGGTCCGGCACCTGACCCCGGACATCGAGATCGAGGAACAGCGACACGACCTGAACTCGGCTCCCGCCGACCGGGCCGCCTTTCAGCGGGATTTCGCTGAGGGCGCGGCCATCTCCCAGGTCACCAAGCGGCCCCTGCTGCGGCGCACGCTCCTGCTCGCCACTGCGCCCCTGGCGCTGGCGCCGGTGGTGCTGCTGCGCGACCTCGGCCCGCTGCCGCAGGCCGACCTGCGGCACACCGTCTGGAAGAAGGGGCTGCGGGCGGTGACTTACCCGGGCGGGATTCCGCTGCGGCCCGCTGATATCGCCTCCCCGGGCAGCATGATCACCGTCATCCCCGAGGGGTACGCGAACGACGCCGAGGCGCTGACCAAAGCCGGTGTGATCTTGATCAAGTTCAACGCGGGCGAACTGCACATCCCGACCATCCGCAACGGCGGGACGCTGGTGTCCACGATGAACTGGACAGTCGATAACGTCGTCGCCTACTCCGAGATCTGCACGCACGTCGGCTGCCCGGTGGCGCTGTACGAGCAGACCACCCACCACATCCTGTGCCCGTGCCACCAGTCGACCTTCGACGCGGCTAACGGCGCTAACGTCATTTTCGGCCCCGCGGCGCGAGCCCTGCCGCAGCTCCCGCTTATGCTTAATGCTGACGGGTACCTCGCTGCGGCCAGTGACTTTACGCAGCCGGTGGGCCCGAGTTTCTGGGAGCGCGGATGAGTGACGACGCAGTAAAGATCCCGGCCCCCCTTTCGGGGGTCGGCGGATGGCTAGACGACCGGTTCCATGGCGCCAAGGGCGTCCGGGTCCTGATGAAAAAGGTTTTCCCGGACCACTGGTCGTTCATGCTGGGCGAGATCGCCCTCTGGTCCTTCGTGATCCTCCTGCTTACCGGTACCTTCCTGGCACTGTTCTTCCAGCCGTCGTCGGCCCAGGTGGTCTACCACGGCTCGTACGCCAAGCTCGACGGCATCACGGTATCGCAGGCCTACTCCTCGACGCTGAACATGTCCTTCGACGTCCGCGGCGGTCTGCTCATGCGGCAGATCCACCACTGGGCCGCGATCATGTTCATGGTCGCGATCATGGCGCACATGCTCCGGGTGTTCTTCACCGGCGCGTACCGCAAGCCGCGCGAAATCAACTGGCTGATCGGCATCGTGCTGTTCACCCTGGGCCTGGTTGAGGGCCTGTTCGGCTACTCGCTCCCCGACGACCAGCTGTCCGGCGCGGGCCTGCGGATCACCGAGGGTGTCATGCAGGGCATCCCGATCGTCGGCACGTACCTCGGGTACTTCTTCTTCGGCGGGGAATTCCCCGGCGACCAGGTCATCCCGCGGATGTACATCCTCCACGTGTTCCTGATCCCGGGCATCATCCTGGCGCTGGTCACGGCGCACCTGTTCATTATGTTCCACCAGAAGCACACGCAGATGCCGCTCAAGGGGAACACCGAGAAGAACGTGGTCGGCCAGCCGTTCTTCCCCTACTTCCTGCTCAAGGGCCAGGCCTGGTTCTTCTTCATCTTCGGCGCGCTGGTCCTGATGGCTACGTTCGCGCAGATCAACCCGGTGTGGCTGTACGGGCCGTACAACCCGCTGGCGATCTCCTCGGGGTCGCAGCCCGACTTCTACATGGGCCTGCTCGAGGGATCGCTGCGGATGATGCCCGCCTGGGAGATCAACTTCCTCGGGCACACGGTCACGTTCTCCGTCCTGCTTCCCGCCCTGCTGCCCCTGGGTATCGTCTTCACCGGGGCGGGGCTATGGCCGTGGTTCGAGAAGTGGGCGACCGGCGACAAGGCATACCACAACATCAACGACCGGCCGCGGAACGCACCGGTACGGACCGCTATCGGCGTCGCGGTGGTCGCCTGGTACGGCGTGTTGTGGCTGGAAGGCGCGAACGACATCATCGCCGAACGGTTCTCGATCCCGCTGTACACGATCACCTGGATCGCCCGGGTCGGGTTCTTCGTCGTGCCCATCGCGGCTTACCAGATCACGAAACGGATCTGCCTCGGCCTGCAGAGCAAGGACGCCGACCTGCTCACCCACGGGGTGGAGATCGGCATCATCCGCCAGCTCCCGGACGGCGGGTTCGTCGAGGAGTCCCGGGTGCTCACCCCCGCGGAGCGCGGGGTCACCGACACCAAGACGGTTGCCGCCGAGCTCCCGGCCCGCGAGCAGGTGGACGCCAACGGCATCCCGCAGCCCGCGGCCCGCAGTCCGCTGGGCGGCGCGCGTGCCTTCGTCAACCGGGCCTTCACCGAGACCATCGAGATTCCCAATGGTCACGGCAACGGGCACGGCAACGGCCACGCTGCGGTCAACGGGAACGGGCACGCTGCCGTCAACGGCAACGGCAACGGTAACGGCAACGGCCACAGTAACGGCCACGGCGAGCTCGGAGCAGGCGAGCCCGCATCAGTCGGCAGCGACGGCGGCCGCGAAGAGCACTAGCAGGCCGCTGGCCAGACAAAGAGATTGCCCCGGCGCCATGGCGCCGGGGCAATCTCTTTGCCACCCGAAGCGGGCTCAGTCCGGCGCGTGTCCCGGCGGCGCCCCGCTGACGCTGTCGTCAGGCGTCGGCCAGCCCGATTGAGAACGCGGCATCGAGGTCGTGGCGGGAGTACGTGCGGAACGCGATGTGCGTCTGCGTCGCGGTGACGCCTTCCACCTTGTTGACCCCGCCCGGGATCACGTCCGCGAGCTCGTCGTGCGCGCGGACCCGGACGATCGCCACCAGGTCGTGGTCTCCGGTGATGGAGTAGACCTCGCTCACGGCCGGCATCTGGGCGATGGCCTCGGCGACTTCCGGGATGCGGTGTATCTCGGCCTTGATCAAAACGATGGCGGTGACCATGGGGGCCACCTTATCGCCGGCGGCGGAGCGCCCGCCATAGCCTGGCCGGCCAGGCTGCGGGGCCCCGGAGGCCATGCCCCCGCCTCGCGGCCGTCTCCGCGCGTCTGCGGGCCTCCCCGGCGTCGCGGTCGGCCAGCCATGCGTCGAGCTCGTCCAGCGTGGCGATGCCCTCGCGGTCGGCCAGCCGGGCCAGCAGCCGCCCGAGGACCACCGCGGTGGCCTGAGCATCGTCCAGCGCCCGGTGCGACGGCCGCACCGGGGTGTCGAAGAAACGGGCGAGGGTGGCGAGCTTGCGATCGGGAACTTCCTGCGGCGTGGCCATCAGGTGCCGGGCCAGCCGCACCGTGTCCAGCACCTCGAAGCCAGGCCAGTCACGTCCCATGCCCGTGCACGCGGCGGTAAGGAACCGCAGGTCGAAAGGAGCGTTGTGCGCCGCCAGCACGCTGCCCCGGGCGAACGCGAGCAAGCCGGGCAGCACGGCCGCGACCGGCGGCGCGGAGACCAGCATCTGGTCGCTGATCCCGGTCAGCTCGGTGATCGCCGCCGGGACCGGCGTGCCCGGGTTGACCAGCGAGCTGAACTCGGCGACCACCTTCCCCTGGTGCACGCGGACCGCGCCGATCTCGGTGATGCCCGCGTCGTCCGGTGCCCAGCCGGTCGTCTCGACGTCCACCACCGTGAAGTCCAGGCTGGCCAGCGGCGCTGACCGGATGCCGGGAACGGGGAGAGTGACGTCAGTCATGATCTCCACCGTATGGCGGCCCACCGACATTCGAGTACCGGCCCGCGGTTCAGCGCCCTTCAGGCGGGCCGCTCGCATCGAACGTTCGCTCGAATGTCGGTGCCTGCGCCGCGACGACCCTGCAGCATTTTCACCGCATCCACCCGGTTGGTGACCGTGTGTGCGTTACGGCCGGGACCTGGGTCACCCAATGATCACGATTACCCGAACCCAGTTGATCCCGCGGCCCGCAACTCAATAGCGTGACCAGCATTGTTCGTCTGCGAGCACGGTGAGGGGACATGAATTTCACGCTCCGCAAGCCCCGGGGTGCGCGCACAAGCAGAAAGCGGCGCGCCCTCACGGTAGGCGCGGCCATTCTGCTGGCCGGTGGACTGGCGGCCGGGGTCACCCAGGTTGCCGGGGCTCAGCCGAAGCCGAGCATCGACAAGGTGCGCGCCACCATCAACACCCTCACCGGCGAGTTCAACAAGGCGAACCAGCAGTACGACCAGGTCGAGGAGCAGCTCAGCGCGGCTAAGACGCGGCTAAAGCAGGTCAACAAGCAGCTGGCGCGGGACACCGGGCAGTACGACGCCACCCGGAAGCTGGTCGTGCAGATAGCCGATTCCTCCTATGAGGACTCGGGATCGACGTCGCTGGCCGGGCTGCTGACCGCGAGCGACCCCAGCCAGGTGCTCGCCCAGGCGTCGATCATCCTGCAGATCACCGGGACGCGGAACCTGGAAACCCGGGCCTTCCTCACCGACGCCAACCAGCTGGCCTCGGTCCAGCAGCAGCAGGCGCGCACCGAGGCGGGCATCGTGCAGCTCGCCGACCAGCGGTCGAGCACCAAGAACCACATCGCGAAGCTGCTGTCCCAGCAGAAGACGATCCTCGGCTCGCTCACCACCGCGCAGCTCACCGCGGTGCAGCAGGGCACCGTCAACGGCGGCGGCGGTACCACCGACGCGGTCTACAAGGGCCCTACCGGCAGCCAGGCCGACTCGGCGGTAGCGTTCGTCTTCAAGCAGCTCGGCTGCCCCTACAGCTACGGCTCCACCGGCCCCTGCGGCGTCGGCTTCGACTGCTCCGGCCTGGTGATGTCGGCCTGGGCGGCGGCGGGCATCTCGATCCCGCGTGATACCTACAGTCAGTGGGCGGCGCTGCCGCACATCTCCACCTCTGATCTCCAGCCGGGCGACCTGCTGTACTACAACGGCATCGGTCACGTCGCGATGTACATCGGCGGCGGCATGATCATCGACGCCCCGTCCGCGGGCCAGCCGGTCCGCGAGCTGCCGATGAGCACCTCCTGGTACGCGAGCGGCCTGGACGGCGCGGCCCGTCCTTAGGGGGGAGCGAACGAGTGCGGCGGGCGCTCCTCCTACACTGATTTCCCGACCCTGGGGGAACCACGCCATGCGCCGCACGCTGATCGTCACCAACGACTTCCCGCCCCGGCAGGGCGGCATCCAGTCGTTCGTCTACGAGCTGGCCTGCCGGCTCGACCCGGAGCAGCTCACGGTCTACGCGCCGCGGTGGGACGGTGACGCCGCCTTTGACGCCGTCCAGCAGTTCGAGGTGGTCCGCCACCCGACCTCGCTGATGATCGGCGGCCCCAGCGTCCGGCGCCGGGCCGCCGAGCTGGTCCGGTCAAGGAAAGCCGAAGCGGTAATCTTCGGTGCCTCGGCTCCGCTGGGGCTGATCACCCCGGTACTCCGCCAGGCGGGCGTGACCCGCGCGATCGCGATCACCCACGGTCACGAGGCCGGCTGGGCGGCGCTGCCGGCCGCCCGGCAGCTGCTGCGCCGGATCGGCAACGAGACCGACGTCCTCACCTACCTGGGCGAGTACTTCCGCGTCCGCCTGGCCGGCGCGCTCAGCCCGGCGGCGGCCGCGCGGATGACCCGGCTGCACCCCGGTGTCGACGCCGCCCTGTTCCGGCCCGACCCGGCGGCCCGCGCGGCGGTCAGGGAGCGGTACGGCCTCGGTGAGCGCCCGGTGGTGACCTGCGTGTCCCGTCTGGTCCCGCGCAAGGGCCAGGACACGCTGCTGCGGGCCTGGCCGGCGGTGCTGCGGCGCGTCCCGGACGCCGCCCTGCTGATCGTCAGCGGCGGCCCCTACGCCAAGACCCTGCACCAGCTGGCCGCCCGCGCCGGGATTGCCGGCTCAGTCCGCTTCACCGGCCCGGTCCCGCAGGCGGAGCTGCCCGCGCACTACGCGGCGGGCGACGTCTTCGCGATGCCCTGCCGGACCAGACGCGGCGGCCTCGACGTGGAAGGCCTCGGCATCGTCTACCTGGAGGCGTCCGCGGCTGGCCTGCCGGTCGTCGGCGGCGACTCCGGCGGCGCTCCCGACGCGATCCTGAGCGGCGAGACGGGCTACGTGGTCGGCGGCCGGGACGTCGCGGCCCTGGCCGGCCGCCTGATCGGCCTGCTGGAAGACCCGGCGGCGGCGAAGGCGATGGGCGAAAAGGGCCGCGCCTGGGTAGAACGCGACTGGAACTGGGATGTCGCCGCGGCGCGGCTGCGCGCGCTTATCGACGCCAGCTGACCGGGCCCCGCCCCGGGAACGCGCCGCCGGTACTGCCGCCCGGGCCGGACCAGGTCCGGGCCGCCGCTTAAGAACGCCGCGGCTCGGAGTACAGCGCCTCGATGTCGGCGGCGAACTCCTTGGCCAGGACCGTGCGCTTGATGCCGAGCTTGGCCGACAGGTGTCCCTGCTCCTGGGTGAAGTCGCCGTCGAGAAGCCGGAACTTCCGGATCGACTCCGCCCGCGACACCGCCTTGTTCGCGTCGTCCACCGCCGCCTGGATCTCGGCGTTCAGGTCCGGGTCGTCGCGCAGGCTGGCCGGGCTGGCGCCGGCGGGCTTGCCGTGCCGTGCCTTCCACGGACCGAACGTCTCGGGATCGAGCGTGATCAGCACGCCGATGAACGGCCGCCCGTCTCCGACCACCATGCACTGCGAGATCAGCGAGGCCGTCCGCAGCCGGTCCTCGAGTACCGCGGGGGAGACGTTCTTGCCCCCGGCGGTGACGATGATCTCCTTCTTGCGGCCGGTGATCTTCAGGAAGCCCTCGTCGTCGAGCTCGCCGATGTCCCCGGTGGCGTACCAGCCGCCGTCGGTGAACGCTTCCTTGGTGGCTGCCTCGTCGTGCCAGTAGCCCGGGAAGACGGACTTGCCCGAGACCAGCACCTCGCCGTCGTCGGCGATCCGCACGGCGACGCCGGGCAGCGGCTGGCCCACCGAGCCGATCTTCTGCCGTTCCGGCCGGTTCACCGACACCGGCGCGGCCGTCTCCGTCAGCCCGTAGCCCTCCAGGACGGACACCCCGATGCCGCGGAAGAAGTGGCCCAGGCGCGGTGCCAGCGCCGCGCCCCCGGAGATCGCCCAGTCCGCGTGGCCGCCCAGCGCGGCCCGCAGCTTGCCGTACACGAGCCGGTCAAACAGCGCGTGCTCGGCCCGCAGCCGCAGGCTGGCCCGGCCAGGGGAGTCCAGCGACTCGCTGTAGTCCACGGCCGCCTGCGCGGCGCGGGCGAAGATCTTGCCCTTGCCGTCGCCGATCGCCCGGGCCTCGGCGCCGGTGTAGACCTTCTCGAACACCCGCGGCACGGCCAGCACGAACGTCGGGCGAAACGACCCGAGGTCGGGCAGCAGGTCATTCATGTCCGGGCAGTGCCCGAGCACGATGCCGGCCTCCAGCGTCCCGACTTCGATCACCCGGGCGAAGACGTGCGCGAGGGGCAGGAACAGCAGCGTGGACGCGGTGCCGGACGCGTGGATGGCGGCCAGCGGCCCCATGAACGTGTTCCGCACCACCGCGAGCAGGTTCTCGTGGGTCAGCTCGCAGCCCTTGGGACGCCCGGTGGTCCCCGAGGTGTAGATCACGGTCGCGACGTCCGCGGCCCCGCGTGACCGGGTGC
>DASWUW010001295.1:0-2701 GCA_036406335.1 Trebonia sp. | reverse complement strand
CTCGTCGTTCACAAGGCTGTACAATTGTTCGCCACAGCCGCCAAGCGGGACGTGCATATCGGGTCGGCACCTTTAACCGCGCTGGCGGCCTTGCGGCCGTTTCTGTCTCCGCCCGGACTTCATCCCGGCCAGCGCGGGCTGACCCGGCCGCCGTTCACCGGCCACTTCGGGGGCGGGTCAGGCGTCGGGCACGAGGAAGTTCTGCCGCCCTAGGCGGCTCACGAAAGGCACCAGCGCCGAAAGTATCGATTTGATCACGGTTATTGACAGTCTCAGCCGACGAAGTTCAGCATCTGTTGCACAGTAGTTCACGAGATGAACAATTGTGCAACAACATCACTTGGACCACACGAGAGGCGGCGCTGATGCGATGCACGGGGGCGAAGGTCACTGGGAGCCGGGCAGCCGACGCAAGCGATTCTGATGACTGACGGGGCGTACGAGCCAGACCTGCAATCCGTCAGGGAAGAACTCGTCGCCTGCGGGACGCGCCTGCTCGGCAAGGGACTCCTGACTCAGACGTCAGGCAACCTCAGCATCCGTCTTTCCCCGGAAACAATGGCGATCACGCCGACATCCATCGAGTACGACACCATGAAGCCCGAGGACATCGTCGTATGCGCCATGGACGGCACTGTTCTGGCGGGCACCAAAGCCCCGTCATCTGAGACGCCGCTGCACGCGGCGGTCTACCAGCACCGCGACGACATCAACGCGATCGTGCACACGCACTCCGGTCACGCCACCACGCTGGCCATCTTGGGCATGCCGATTCCGGCCGTCCACTACATCATCGCCAGCCTCAACACCACCACAGTGCCAGTGGCCGCGTACAGCACCTACGGGACTCCGGAACTCGCGGCGAGCGTCCGGGACACCTTCCAGGCTCCCGGCATGGCGGTACTGATTGCCAACCACGGCATGGTCGCCGGCGGCCGGACCTTGAAGCAGGCCGCCGACGGGGCCGAAACGACGGAGATCCTGGCCGGCTACTACTACCGCGGCCTGGCGGTCGGGCGGCCCAACGTGCTGACTGCCCGGCAGATGGACGAGGTATTCGCTAAATACCGGCGCAAGCCCGTGGATGCCAGCACCCGGCACTGACCTGCAGTCTCAGCCTCGGCACCAGGAAGGAGGATACCGATGCCCAAGGTCGTCATAACGCTTGACATCGGTGGTTCGGGTGTCAAGGCGAGTTGTTTCGACGCGGACGACGATTTCGCGACGATGGCTGCTCAAGTGCGCTACCCGTCCGCGGCCCTCCCCGGGGAAGGCACCTTCGATCCGGACGTCTGGGCCGAGACAGCGACAGCCGCCCTTGCGCAACTCGTTGCCCGCTGCCCGGCCCAGCCACTGGATTACCTGGGCATCACAGTGAGCGCGATCCGTATTCCCTTTGTGCTGCTCGACGCTGATCAGCGGGTCATCGGCCCTTCCCTGCTCAACTGGGACCGGCGGGCACTGCCGGTCGTAAACGACCTTGTCGCCTCCCTCGGCCACCGCAGCCTCCACTCGACGACGGGACACTGGGCGGCGCCGGAGTTCGGCCTGCCTAAGCTGACGTGGATCCAGCGCACCTATCCTGATGCCTGGCAGCGGGTACGCACCATCCTCCAGCTACACGACTGGTTCATCTTCCGCCTCTGCGGAGCCGTTGCCAGCGAGGCCTCGTCCGCCGCGATGAGCCAGATGATGGACATCCGCGCCGGCACCTGGGCCTACGACCTCCTCGCGGCTGAGTGCGGGGTCCGAGCCGAGATGATGCCCCAGTTCGGGGCCGCCGGTTCCCGGGCCGGCGGACTCCTGCGGTCGCTCGCCGAGCGAGTCGGCCTCCCCGCGGGCCTGCCCGTCCATCTGGGCGGAGGCGATACGCACATGTCCGCACTCGCCGCCGGGGGCCGGGCGCTGGGTTGCCCGGTCGTGGTCGCCGGCACCACCGGGCCGGTCCAGCTCCCGGTCGGGTCGGCCGCCGATCTCGATGCCTGGTTCCCGCTTCTCGTCAGTGCCCGGCCCGGAGCGACAGGATGGGCTCTCGAAGCGAACGCGGGTCCGACTGGGGAGATCGTCGACCGGCTGAACGGCCTGGACCAGCTAAGCGGGGCGGGCCTGCGGGCCGCGCTGGCGAAACGCGGATTCGCCACCGACGATGCCACGGACCCTTCCGTGCCCCTGACTGTCCTGGCCGGCAATCCCTTCTTCGGGCCGGGTGGCTGGTCTGTCTGGCCTGCGCCGACCGTCTTCGGTCTCACCCCCCGGCACACGGGGACCGACCTCCTCGAGGCAGCCAGGTCCGGTACCTGCCTGGCGTTCAGCCAGGTTCTCAACCAGCTTTCCAGCGCACTGGAGTTCCGCGGCGACACGGTCATCGCGACCGGCGGCATGAGCCGCAGCGCCACCTGGAGCCAGACGCTGGCCGACGTCACCGGACGCACCGTCCTCGTACGGGAACTGGATCAGCTGTCGGGACTGGCGGGCGCCGCGCTCGTCGCCGGAGTGGGAGTCGAGTCGGCACTCCGCGATCTGGAACCGGCCCGGTACACCCCGGACGCGACCAGATATGCCGACTGGCAACGCAGCGCCGAAAACTACTGCCGCCTGTACTCCGCGGGCCAGGCGCAATCCCGTGAGAACCAGTTGTCACGAAATGGAGTGGACGTCAATGCGGGCCCTCACTAGTTGCGCGCTGAACGCAACACTAACG
>DASWUW010001294.1:0-5721 GCA_036406335.1 Trebonia sp. | reverse complement strand
GGCGGGTCAAGCCCGGCAGCGCAGGCGCTAGCCCCGCCGGCCGTGCTGGCCCCACAGCACGCGGTCCCACCAGCGGCGGGTCAGCAGCACCGGCCAGCCGAACTGCCGCGGCGGCCGGGTGTCCCAGCCGTGGCTGCACTGGCCGTCGCCGAGCAGGCAGTCGCCGGGGCAGTCACCCGCGCAGTGCCGGCAGTGCCGGGGCGGCCGGGCCGGGAGGTCAGGGCTGCTCATCGGGGTACAGGCCGGCCAGCAGCGCGTGGGCGCGCCCGAACGCCTGCGGGGTGAGGATGTCCGGGACGACGTGGGAGTAGATCTGCAGCCCGCACAGCAGCGCCAGGCCGGTCGCCCAGGCCTCCAGCGGGGTGGTGCCCGGGGCCGGCTGCTCGGTGTCGGCGGCGGCCAGTTCCGCCAGGCGGCCGCGCACGCCGTCGCCGTAGCGGCGCAGGGCGCCGGGGCGGCGCAGCAGCGCCGCGATGAACTCCAGGCTGACCGCCAGCCCGGCCGCGTCGGTGGTGTCGTCGTCGGCCGCCATAGCCTGCCCGAAGTCCGTCAGCCGCTGCCGCAGCGGCACGGACACGTCGTTCAGCGCCGCCAGCCCGAAGTCCGGGGTGGGCGCGGCCTCGATGGCGCTGAGCAGCAGGTCTTCCTTGCTGGAGAAGTGCCCGTAGATGGCGCCCTTGGTCACCTCGGCGGCCTCGGCGACCTGCTCCAGCGAGGTCGCGGCGTAACCGCGTTCCCGGAACAGCCGCCGGGCCTCGGCGATCAGCCGCTGCCGGGTCATCGCCTTCGAGTCCGCTCGCGTCATCCTGGCCACGGGCCCATGCTGCCACAGCCGCCGCCGCCGTTGATATTCCGGTGGTTCTCAGATACCGTCGGTATATGAAAATGCGGCCGGCTGCCGCCCGCCGCGGTTACCGGGGAGGACACCCGTGAGCGTCAAAAGCCAGCTGAAAAGCCGCGTCACCGACCTGGCCGAGCCCGCGGTGCTCCGCTACTACCGCTGGCGGGGCGACCCTCTCGCCCGGTGGATGGGACCGCGGGCCAAAGCCGACCCCTACCCGCTGTACGCCCACATCCGGCAGCGCGGCCTGGTCCGCAGCCCCCTCGGCGTGTGGGTGACCGCCAGCCACCCGGCGGCCGAGCGCATCCTGCGCGACCGCAGGTTCAGCTCCTCCCCGGTGCACCAGCGCGGCTACCAGCCGCCCGCCGCCAGCGGCGACTCCGGCGGCGGGGTTCCCGCCGCCGACCTGCTCACGCTGGACCCGCCCGACCACACCCGCATCCGGCGGCTGGTCTCCGGCGCGTTCACCCCGAAAGCGGTCGCCGCCCTGGAACCCTGGATCCGCGGCACGGCCGGCACGCTGCTGGACCAGGCCGACGCGGACCGTGAATTCGACCTCATCGACACGCTCGCCTTCCCGCTCCCGATGGCGGTGATCTGCCGCCTGCTCGGCGTCCCGGCACAGGACCAGGCCCAGTTCCGCGTCTGGGGCGCCGAGGTCGCGGCCACCCTCGACCCGCAGACGAACCGGGCGGCGCGCGCCCAGTCGCACGCCGCCGAGCAGGCGCTGACCGCTTACCTGCGGGACCTGGTGAGCCGGCGCCGCGCCGGCCCCGACGACAGCCTGCTGTCGGCTCTGGTCGCGGCGGAGGAGGACGGTGACCGGCTCAGCCCGGCCGAGCTCGTCAGCACGGCCCTGCTGCTGCTGGTGGCCGGCTTCGAGACCACCGTGAACCTGATCGGGAACGGCACCGTCGCCCTGGCCGGCGAGCCGGAGCAGTGGGGCCGGCTGCGGGAAGACCCCGCGCTCATCCCGGGGGCGGTCGAGGAACTGCTCCGCTACGACAGCCCGGTGCAGATGACCTCGCGCATCGCGACCGAGGACCTCGAAGTCGAGGGCACGGTGATCCCCCGGGGCATCCCGGTCATCGTCGCGATCGGCGGCGCCAACCGCGACCCGGCGGTATTCAGCCAGCCCGACCGGCTGCTCGTCGACCGGCCGGACGCATCCCGGCACTTGTCGTTCTCCCTCGGGATCCACCACTGCCTGGGCGCGGCCCTCGCCCGCCTGGAAGGCCGCATCGCCTTCGAAGAGCTCACCCGCCGCTACGCCGCCCTGCAGCTGGCCGGGACGCCGGCCCGGCGGCCGCTGCTGGTACTGCGCGGCTACCGGCGCGTCCCGGTCCGTGTCGCCGCCGGGCAGCCCGCGGCCCGCTGACCGCCCGGGAACCCGCAGCCGTCAGATCCGGGAGCCGGCCGGAAGCTCCGCTGCCGTGAGCGGATACGCTGGCCGCCCAGCTCGCCCACCGGACCTGGGGAAAGGCGCAGGGACCGCCGCTGGTGCCGCGGTACACCGCCGGCCCGCGTCCCGCACAACGGGGCGCTGGAGGAATGAGACGTAACGGGCGGGGAAGGCGGATACCGTAAAGCGCGCTCTCGGTACTCTCCTGGGTACCTGCACGGGGCAGGACGAAACGGCCGGGGGCCGGCGGAGCGGAGGGTAATGGGGGAGTTCGCCTATACCGAGGCACTGCAGGTGCTGGCCCTGCACGCATCGGTAGAAATCGACCAGCTGCTCGAAGCGGCCTGCCCGCCCGGCTCCAGCCCGGTGGTGTACCTGGCCGACCTCGGGCGCCAGGTGCTGATGCCGCTGGCCGGCCGGGCCCCCGTGGAGAACGTCGACAAGACGCCCGCCGGCCAGGTCTTCACCACCGGCCGGCCCGCGGCCAGCGACCGCGACGGGCGGGTGCGCCTGTGGGTGCCGGTGACCGAGCAGACCGCCTGCATCGGCGTCCTCGCGCTGAACATGCCGGATGCCAGCCCGGACAGCGTGCGGCAGGCGGAACTGCTCGGGGTGTTCACCGGGCTGGTCGTCGGCACGGTGACCCGGGCCAGCGACTCCCCGCGGATCCGGCGGCAGGGCAAGCAGCTGTCGCTGCCCGCCTCCATGCAGTGGGACATGCTGCCGCCGTGGGCCATCCGCGTCCCCGGCGCGCTGATCGCCGGGATCCTGGAACCCGCCTACGACGTGGCGGGCGACGCGTTCGACTACGCCGCCGACGACGGCCTGCTGAACTTCACCGTCATCGACGGGATGGGCCACGGCCTGGGCGCGACCCTGCTGGCCGGCCTGGCCGTCGGCGCCTACCGGCACGCCCGCCGCACCCGCGCGTCCGTCCCGGAAATGCACGGCGCCATGGACAAGGCCCTGGCCCGCGGCTACGACGACATGTCGTTCGCCACCGGCATCGTCGGCCGGCTGACCGTGGCCACCGGGCACCTCGAGTGGACCTGCGCCGGGCACCCGCCGCCGCTGCTGATGCGCGGCCAGAACCCGCCGGTGGAACTCGAGTGCACCCCGACGCTGCCGTTCGGGCTCGGCGGCCTCCCGCCGACGGTCAGCACCATCGACCTGGAGCCGGGCGACGTGGTGCTGCTCTACACCGACGGGATTACCGAGGCCCACACCCTGGAACGCGAGCTGTTCGGCCTGGACCGGCTGGTCCGCCTGCTGGGAGACGAGTACTCCGGCGGCCACCAGCCCGAGGAACTGCTGCGCCGCATGATCGGCTCGATCCTGGACTACCAGGCGGGCGAGCTCCGCGACGACCTCACGCTGCTGATGCTGCGCTGGTACGGCCCGCCTGACGGCTCCATCCGGCCGGCCGGCGGTTGACCGGCGCGGCCCGGCCGGCGACAGTCGGTGGGTGGCCGCCGACACCATTGCCAGAATCGACACGTTCCCGCTCCGCATCCCGTTCCAGCCCGGCGCGTGGCCCGCGCGGGCCGGGCAGCCGCCCCGCCCGCCGGTGGACTCCCTGCTGGTAAAGGTCACCAGCGCCCAGGGCTGCGAGGGCTGGGGCGAAGCCCTCGCCTTCGAGGCCGCCCCGCTGGCCCGCGCGGCGGTCGAGCAGGTCATCGCACCCCTGGTCATCGGCCGGGACGCGACGCGGATCGGGCCGCTGATGCGCGTCCTGCAGCAGCAGCTGCACGTGCTGGGCCGCGCCGGGTCGCTCCAGCACGCCCTGTCCGCACTGGACACCGCCCTGTGGGACATCGCGGGCAAGACCGCCGGGCTGCCGCTGCACCGCCTGCTCGGCGGCGGCGGCCCCGACCTGGCCTGCTACGCCAGCCTGGACGGCTGCGGCGACCCGGTTCTGGTCCGCGCCGGGGTCAGGGCCGCGCTGGACGACGGGTTCACCGGCGTGAAGCTGCACGAGCGGGACGCCGCCGTGGTGCACGCCGCCCGGGAAGAGGCCGGGCCGGGAACGGACCTGATGCTCGACGTGAACTGCGCGTGGCCGCTGGCCGAAGCCCGGGAACAGGCGGCGCGGCTGCGGGACCTGGGGCTGCGCTGGCTGGAGGAGCCGCTGTGGCCCCCGGAGAACTACGACGGGCTCGCCCGGCTGCGGGCCGGGTGCGGCATCCCGCTCGCCGCCGGGGAGAACGTCTCCGCCCTGCTGGACTTCGACCGGCTGATGAACGCCGGCGCGGTGGACGTCGTCCAGCCCAGCCCGGCGAAAATGGGCGGGGTCAGCGAACTGGCCAAGGTGTTCGCCGTCGCCGCCGTCCGCAACGTCACCGTGGTGCCGCACAGCTTCTACCACGGGCCCGGGCTGCTGGCCGCGGTGCACGTCACCGCCGCCCTGGGCGGGCCCGGCGCGCTAGTCGAATGGCGTTACTCCGGCCTGGAAGCCCGGGCCTGCGGCCCGGCGTTCCAGCCGGACGGCGGGCGGATCGAAGTACCGCAGGGGCCCGGCCTGGGCATCGACCCCGACCCCGCCGTGCTGGACGCCTACCTCCACCGGTGACGTTCGGCGGCCCGGTAACCAGGTGCGCTGACCTGACCGGGGGGTGTTCTCCCGCACCGCCGGAGCCGGCCTGCGGGCCTAGCCCGACCCGGGCACCGGGACCACGCCCGGGCGGGCGGCCCCGGACGCCGGCGGAACAGAGCGGCGGGGCGCGGCCCGGAACCGTTAAGATGAGGGCATGCAGCACGCGATGGAGACGACGACGCCGGGCACCTCCGGCACTCGGCTGCTGCGTTAAATCATTTCCGCCAGCCCGACCGGAGTCAGCTTCCGGGGCGGGCGGCGCCGCGGACTGGCTCCGCCGGGCGCGACCCGCCTGGGAGTACCCGCTGTGAACCACGCCGACCGGCCTGACGAGGCGGTCCGCCTCGACCACCGCGACCTCAACCACGAGCTGCGCGTCTTCGCCACCGACCCGCTCGCAGGCGCCGGGCTGCCGCTATGGCTGCCCGCGGGCGCCGTGATCCGCGAGGAACTGCAGGCCCTGGCCCGGGACCTGGCCCGCGCCGACGGCTGCCAGGGCGTCTTCTCGCCCGTACTGGGCAAGCGGGCCCTGTACGAGCGGTCCGGGCACTGGGCCAAGTTCAGCGACGACATGTTCCCGCCGATGACCGTCGGCGGCGACGAGCTCGTGCTGCGGCCGGCCAACTGCCCGCACCACGCCCTGATCTACGCCTCCGCCCAGCGTTCCTACCGGGAACTGCCGCTGCGGTTCAGCGAGCTCGCCGCTATGTTCCGCGCCGAGCGTTCCGGGGTGCTGTCCGGGCTGAGCCGGGTGCGGCAGATCAACCTGGACGACACCCACGTGTTCTGCCGTCCGGACCAGGTCGCGGCCGAGGCGGCGCGGGGACTGCGGGCGGCACTGCACGCCCAGGAAATCCTCGGCCTGCCGGTGGACTACGTCCGGCT
>DASWUW010001293.1:0-1539 GCA_036406335.1 Trebonia sp. | reverse complement strand
CTGCGGGCGAAGACCGGCCACGTGGCCGTGAACCAGCTGACCGCGCTGCAGGGCCCGGCGGCGGTCGACGGCGGCATCTGCAGCCTGCCCGGCATCGGCGACATCGGCGGCCTGGCCGGCCTGTGCCAGTCCGGCTCCGGGGTAGTCGGCGACCTGAACAACATCTGCACCCCGGGCACCCCGGCCCCCGAGCTCGCCACCTCGGGCATCGACTCGCTGATCACCATCCCCGGCGGCCAGGCCACCGGCAAGACGCTGTACGACAACTACGGCATCGCCGGGCAGTACTGGGCCGCGACCGGGCTCAAATGCTCCGACCTGACCTCGCTGATCGGCAACAACGTGGCCAGCATGGTCTTCGACATGGCCAAGTCGCTGGACCGGGTCACGATCACCGTCTACCAGTCCGCGGCCAGCGACAGCATCCTGTCCTGGCTCAGCGGGTCAGTGGACCGGCTGATCACCGCGCTCGGCAACGCCGTCTACTTCCCGTTCCTGGCGCCGGTGGTCATCATCGCCGCGATCTGGCTAGCCTGGATGGGCCTGGTCCGCAAGCGGGCCACCAAGACCCTCGAAGGTACCGTCTGGATGGTGATCGCCTGCGCCGCCGCGGTCTGGCTGATCGGCCGGCCGGGTGACTTCACCAACGTCGGCAGCACCGTGTCCAACGGCGTCACCTCGGTACTGAACACGGCCTTCGCGAAGCTGCCGGCCACCGCGGGCAGCAACTGCCTGCCGGTCGGCACGAACGGCCAGGGCGATCCCCAGTCGGTCAGCGCGAACTACTCGTTCACCTCGGGCAGCGACCTGGTCGACGAGAACGCCAACGAGCTGTGGTCGGTACTGGTCTGCAAGCCCTGGCTGGACGGCGAGCTCGGTACCACCGTCTACGCCAGCCCGGCCTCGGCGGCGGCCAAGACCAACGTGGTCAACCAGTACGGGCGGCAGCTGCTGTTCGCCCAGGCGGTCGCCACCAACGAGCAGCCCGTCACCACCACGATGATCCAGGGCAAGCAGGCGGTCTACAACGGCATCGCCCAGCAGCTGGCCCAGACCAACCCGGCGGTGTACTCGCTGTTCCAGGGCAGCCAGTGGACGACCCGGCTCGAGATCGGGTTCTCCGCCCTGTTCGCCGCGGTCGCGGCGGGCCTGCTGGTGCTGCTGATCTCGCTCACCCTGATCATCATGAAACTGGGCTTCCTGCTGCTGCTCGTCGCCGGGCCGTTCTTCCTGATCATCGGCATCCATCCCGGCTTCGGGCGGGTGATCGCCATCCGCTGGTTCGAGATGCTGGTCGGCGTCTTGATGAAACAGGTGGCGGTCGCGCTGACCCTTAGCGTGCTGCTCTACTGCTACACGCTGATCATGGGCACCACGGACCAGGCGCTGCCCTGGGCGCTCAAGATCATGATGATCGCCCTGGTCACGGTGGCGGTGTTTATCTACCGCAAACCGTTCCAGCACCTGTTCTCCTCGGTCGGCTACGGCATGCTCGGGTCGGACGAACGGGCCCAGGCGAGCTGGCGCGAATCCACCTTC